>CAYHQN010000055.1:0-25411 GCA_964358545.1 uncultured Tangfeifania sp.
GGGAGATGGTGAGACGGAGGGACGGAGAGACGGAGGGACTGGGAGATGGGGAGACGGAGAACGGACAGGTTACACATTCATTGGGTAGCGAGCAGGAGTACCAGTCGGCCAATTTTATGCAGCTCAAAAACAGGTACCTGCTCACCCCTGTCAAATCGGGATTGATGGTGATCGATCAGCGCGAGGCCCATGCCAGGATCCTGTACGAAAATTTCATGCAGAATTTCAATTCGCATCTGGCTGCCAGTCAGCGGCAACTATTTCCACCGGTATTGGAGCTGAATGCAGCTGATGCCGAAATTTTGAATGCACTTCGGGAGGAGCTGCATCAGCTTGGATTTGACATCCGGCCCGGGGAAGATCATCATTTTTATATCGATGGCACTCCCGGTGTGCTGAGTCACCTGGATGCCAAAGAGCTGGTAGAGACGGTCATTGCCTCCTTCCAGGACCGTCCGGTCGATCTGATGGAGGAGATCAAAGCACAGCTGGCCTTGGTGCTGGCACAAGCCTCGGCCATAAATTACGGCATCGCCCTAAAGCAGGAGGAGATGGTCTCGCTTTTCAACCAACTTTTCGCATGTCAATCGCCCGGATTCTCACCTGCAGGAAGGAGGATCATCTCCATCATTGCCCTGACAGATATTGAAAATTTGCTTAAGAGTTAGCGAATCTCGTCCGATTCCTTATTTTTGCATAAAATGATTTGAAAATATTACGATGCAATACCGTCCTACTTCACCATATTCCATCCCACCGGTAGTCAAGAACCTGATCATGATCAACATTCTCATGTTGGTCGCGACCTGGGCTTTGAAATCAACCGGGATTGACCTCACAGAGAAACTCGGTCTTTACTATCCGGGTTCCCCTCATTTCAGGCCCTACCAGATGGTCACGCACATCTTCATGCATGCCAGCTTTGGACACCTGTTTTTCAACATGTTCGCGCTCTACATGTTTGGGAAAGTACTCGAAATGGTATGGGGCCCCAAACGTTTCCTGATCTATTTTCTGGTAACCGGTTTGGGCGCTGCCACCCTTCACCTGTTCGTGAATTACCTCGAGTTATCGCATGTTGCCAGAAGTGTGGACGCCTTTGCCAACACACCTTCACCCGAACTGCTTGCCTCCTTTGTCAAGGCAAATCTGGGTAGCCAGGCAGCTCCATGGGTACACGATTTTATCAACAAATGGTCAGAAACGCCGGGCAATCCGGCTTATGCGCAACAGGGAATCGACATGGTACAGCAAATTTTTAATGAGAAGATCAACATCCCAACTGTCGGGGCTTCGGGTGCCATATTCGGAATTCTACTTGCTTTCGGCGTGCTTTTCCCCAATACAGAACTCATGCTACTTTTCCCTCCAGTTCCGATCAAGGCCAAATATTTTGTGATAGGATACGGACTCATTGAACTCTATCTGGGTTTTACCCAATCCAACAGCGATGTGGCCCACTTCGCCCATCTTGGAGGAATGCTCTTCGGGTACCTGCTGTTGCGTTACTGGAATGTCAGTTCGAAGAATTTCTTTTGACCAGTCATGGCACTTACCGACGAAATAAAGCTCTCTTACCAGCATGGTTCCTATCTCACAAAGTTGATCTACATCAACATTGCGATCTGGATTGCGGTCAGGCTGGCTGCTGTATTTCTGATTCTTGGGGGAAACGAAGATCTCGGCTACATTGATTGGCTCGCCCTGCCCGCCTCTTTCGGGCAATTCCTGAGCCGGCCCTGGACCCTCTTCACCTACATGTTCCTGCATTACGAGTTGTTGCATATTCTGATGAACCTGCTCTGGCTTTACTCCTTCGGCCGTATTTTTCTTGAGTACCACCAACCCAGAAAACTGCTCTGCCTATACATTTTCGGTGGCATATCCGGAGGGCTCTTTTTCATGGCTGCATACAATTTCTTCCCCTATTTCAGGCATGCCATCGAATTCTCCAGACTCCTTGGCGCCTCTGCTGCTGTCATCACCATTGTGATCGCCACAGCCGTCTATGTTCCCAACCATGTGCTTCATCTGATATTAATAGGACCAGTCAAAATAAAATGGATTGCCCTTGTCTCGGTCGTATTGTATGTTGTCAACCTTACCGGAGACAATGCAGGTGGAAATTTCGCCCATCTTGGAGGTGCCTGCTGGGGATTTTTATACATGTCGCTCTTAAAATCAGGGATTGACCTCTCCACCCGGTCAGAGCGATTTTTTGACAGACTATTCATCTGGAAGAAACCCAAAAAGAAATTGAAGGTAGAATACAATTCAGGATCCTACCGGGAATACGGATACAACAAAAGTAAAAAACAGCAACAGGAGGAGGTCAACCGGCTACTCGATAAGATTAGTACTTCCGGTTACGATGCCTTATCAGTTGAAGAAAAGGAGATGTTATTCAGGATGAGCGGCAAAAAATGATGAAAAGCAAGGTCAAAAATCTATTTTCGAAATTCGGTTTCATCACAAACCTGATTTTTGGTGGATTGCTTTTATTGGTTTATGCCTCTGTTCTGGTCCCTCCTGACACTTTTTGGCCGGCCGCGTTCTTCGGGTTTCTTTATCCCTATTTGCTGTTGATCAATCTTCTCTTCGTTGGTTTTTATATACTACTGAAGTCCAGGAAGCTACTGCTTTCATTTTTTATTATCCTGATAGGATATCAGCATCTGTTTAATTTCATCCAGCCTATTCCTAAATTCGGATCAGGAGGAGGTGGATTGAAAATTATAAGCTTCAATGTCCACTATTTCACAAGGGATCTCGATAGAAAACAGAGTGATCATCCCAAACTGGTAGAATACCTCTGGAATGTCAATGCCGATATCATCTGTCTTCAGGAAGCCCGCCTGCTGAAAACCGGAAAACTATCTCCCGATGGGATCAGGGACGCACTTCCCGGAATAAAATACTATCATCTGGCCCATTCAAACACCAATGCCGGGCCGATGACCCTATCCAAATTCCCAATTGTCAGACTGGGTGAAATCCGTTTCGAACACAGTGCCAATATGGTCCTTTTTTCGGATATCGTTGTTCGTCCAGGGGATACGATCAGGGTTTACAACTGTCATTTCCAATCATACAAAATCACTCCCGAAGATTACTCCCTAACCGATCCCGAAAAAAGCGGGACCAATGAACAGCAGCTGAAAGAGGCCCGCTTAATAAGTAAAAAAATGATACTTGCCTTCACTTTTCGGGCCCGGCAAGCAAGGACTGTTGCAGCTCACATAAGGAAGTGCCCTTATCCGGTGATCGTTTCCGGTGATTTTAACGACACGCCACTCTCCTACACCTATCATATACTGGACAAACAATTGAAAGACTCCTTCAAGGAAGCCGGCTTTGGCATTTCCAACACTTACACCGCATTTCTCCCCTTGTTTAGAATTGATTATATTCTTCACAGTCAGAGATTTAAGGCAGTTCATTACCAATCTGGTCCGGTCGAATTGTCAGATCACTTCCCGGTCATAGCAGTGCTGGAGTACCTCCGGTAATTTATGATCTGCCTTTTTAATCATTTCCCCCTATTATCTTGCAATTTTAAGGTATATTTGACTTTATGAAAAAATACCGGGCCATCATCGTCGATGACGAAAGACATGTTCGTGAAGTACTGGAATTGCTTCTATTTCAGTATTGCAAAGAGGTGGATGTTGTTGCTTTGGCCTCCTCTGCTTCGGAGGCACGTGAACTGCTTAAAATACATGCCATCGATTTTATTTTTTTGGATATCTCCATGCCGAAGGAAGATGGATTTACCTTCCTTACTACCATTCCCAAAGAAAATTACTGTATTATTTTTGTTACAGCCTTCGAAGATTATGCATTGCGCGCTCTCAAAGCCAGCGCCATCGACTACCTGCTAAAACCTATCACGCCCAGAGATCTTGTAGATGCTGTTTCCAAAGCTGTACAGCATTACGAAATGCTCCAAAGTCGTGAGCAGGAAAAGCTGACCTATCAGGATTCACTGAGAAACCTGAGTGAAAATATCAGCCATGAATCCAAACATCTTACCAGGATTACTGTTTCTGAACAGTTTGGATTTCAGGTAGTCAATACTTCAGATATCGTCTATCTCGAAGCCGACAGTAACTATACCATTATTCACTTATCCGGATTAAAGAAAATTGTCGCAACCAGAACAATGGGTGACTTTGAGAAGATTCTTGACCAGCCAGACTTCTTCCGCATTCATAAATCGATCATTATCAACCTAAATTACCTGAAAGCTTATTCCAGTTACCAGGGAAATTTTGTTACTTTAAACGAAGGTACCACTTTGAGTATTTCCAGAAGAAGATTGAATGACTTCAGGGATGCCATCAAACATTTCACCAAATCACTGGACTGACTTGAAAGGAAAATTATTATTATTCCTGTTTTTTCTTCTTTTTGCCCTTACAAATATATCGGCTCAAAGTCCTCTTGTTCAACATCTTACTACATCTGAAGGGCTCCCTTCAAATGGGGTATACAAGATTTTTCAGGACAGCAAAAAGTATATCTGGTTTGCAACCGATGCCGGGGTAGCAAGGTATGACGGATCTAAATTTACCTATTACCGGAAACAGGATGGACTGAGTAGCAATGATGTTTTTGACATCAAAGAAGATTCATTTGGCAGGATTTGGTTCTTTCACACAAATGCCTCCCTTAATTTTTTTTACAACAGCTCCATACACAATGAAAAAAATACTTCTTTCCTCGATACTCTGAAAAGCACTGCTCACTTCCGTCAACTTTATGAAGATGAGAATCATACTCTTTACTTCTTTAATAATTCCCAACGTTTAATTCATACGCTCGATCCCCAGAATCATATAATCAGGTACAAATTACCGTCTACACTTGTTCTAAACAATATCAAACCACGTAAAATTGAAGCAATGTCCATTCTTTACATGGACAAAAATGCCAATGGCGAATTTATTTTCTGGACACTTGCCGGTTGTTACACAACCAAACAATTGAAAAATATACCTGTTTTATTGAACAATTCATTCAGATTCAAGGAGGTTATTATTTCCTCCTCCGACCAAAAATATATACTGGTAAGGGAACGGGATAAAACCAAATTTGAATTCAAACGATTTAAGAATGAGGTTCTTTTTGATAAAATTGCCCCTATTGACAGCACCGGATCTGAATATATTACATCCATTCTTGAGGACAACAATGGTATTTTATGGATTTCTACCTATGACAAAGGGGTCTATTGTTTTAAAGAAGGCAAAATATTATATCATTTTGATATTAATGATGCAAAGTCGATCATTCAGGATCATGAAAAAAACATATGGATCAGCTCATTAAAGGAAGGCGTTTACAAAATCAGTCCTTTTTTCGATCATCATCAACACTTCCAACGCGCTGTTTTCAAGAATTCCGGAATTTTCGCGCTCAGTCAATACGACAGCAGCGGAATCTGGTGTACAAATGGCAAGATGGTTTACCTATTGAAAAACAATGATTTGTTTAAATTGGATTTTCAGAAAACCGAAATATCATTCAACCAGCTTCTCAGAGTTAACCCAGGAACATTATTGGTAGGTGAAACCAGTAAACGGCCTTATGTATTGGAAGGGATCAAAATTAATCAATCAGGAAAAAAAATCAGCGTAGAGAAAGTAAGCCAGTCTCCAATTGTGATGCAAAATCTCATTTATAATGAACATGTGAAAGAAATCAACTCATTCGACCTTAAGACTTATCTCATTATAATTCCCCAGGATCAGTTTTTCAAAAAAATGAGACTCAAAAGGATAGGAGAACGAATCAATAGTATCTATTACAATACAAATGACGATTTAGTCATCAATGCAAAAAAGAACTACATCTATCAGAATAAGACGCAAAAGGTTTGCGAAGAACTATCATGCTTTAATGATAAAAAGATTGCGGACCACATTAATTTAAACAAGAATACAGAACTATTCAACATTGAAGGGGATAGTCTCCATTTGTATTCCCACAAACAAATGTATAATCTGTCCGCTGCGTTTGAACAACCAATAGATTTGCAGATCAAACATCTTGCTTATCACGATTCTACTTTATTCATTGCTACTTCCAGAAATATTTACGTATGCAAAAATCCCTTAAATATCCTGAAAAAGGAGGATGTTCTCCTGAACCTGATTGATATCAACTTCAATTCAATACATGGTATTTTATTTAACAACGAAAAACTATACATCGCCAGTGATGACGGTCTGACGTCATTACCCTATTCCGACTTGTACAACAGCAGTGTTTACTCGCCCATTCCCTATTTCCAATCCATACAGGTAAACGAACAAGAGAATCAGGTAAACAAAGGAGAAGTTTCGTCCGTTAGCGGTCAGCGGGTCAACATTTCATTTGGCTGCATCAATTATTCTGTCAGTCCCAATATCTATTCTTATAAATTAAAGGGTTCCGATGCCGACTGGACCTTTGTCAAGGGAAATAATGTTGTGCTGCAAAATCTTCCCAGGGGAAAATACTCCTTTATGCTTCGTGCCAGAAAGCCTGCTTCCGCGTGGAGCGAACCTGTTGAGTTCGGAATTACCGTTGATGCCACCATCTGGCAACATCCTTTGTTCTATTTTATTGTGATATTGTTCCTTACAGGAATTGCATTCCTTCTGGTTTTGAGAAGAAAAAACCTGGAACTGGGCCGGCGCCAAATGGAACATCAGATGATCTTACTTGAGCAAAAGTCTCTTCAGGCCATGATGAACCCTCATTTCATTTTTAATTCTTTAGGCTCGATTCAGAACTATCTTCTCCACAACAAACCAAATGAAGCCAGCGTTTATCTTTCTCAATTTGCAAGATTGATCAGACAAAATCTAAATGCCATAGATACTTCAACAGTCAATCTCGAAGAGGAGGTAGATCGTTTAAAAAACTACCTTGATCTCGAGACATTGCGGATGGAGAATAAATTCACCTATTTTATTGAGATTGATGAAGCGGTTGAATCGGATGATATTTTAATCCCTTCCATGATCATTCAGCCTTTTGTCGAAAACTCGATCTGGCACGGTATTGCAAACCTTGAAGGGAAAGGGACCATAGGCATCACATTCATATTAAAAGATGAAAAATCACTTCAAATAACCGTTGAGGACTCTGGAATCGGTATCCAAAATGCCGAAAAATATGTTTCTCAAAGTGAAAAACATTTGAATTTAGGAATGACAATTACCCGAAAAAGGCTGGCACTTCTTAGCCAAAAGTATGGCATTGAGACAAGTGTTAACTACAAGGAAAGATCACCAGGTTCACAATATCCCGGTACAATCGTAGAGATCATCGTACCGCTACTTTATGGTCAATCAGAAGTTCGCCCCTGATAGACTGCCGTTCAATAAGCGAAATATCCCATTCCTACATTCAACCACTCCACTGGCTCAAATTCAAATTTCCTTATTTGGTTTATTTATACTATTGTGACCGTAGTCCTGTTGAATTTGAGGTTTACATCAGGTTACTTTCTGCTTTACCAAACCACCCGACTTTAGGAGATTACTTTATTCCTATTTAGTGAAGTACTTAGAACGAGCGGAAGCGGAAGCCGATGCTCGCTAAGTGACTTCGTTTAACCAAACAGCCATTTCACTTCTATCTTCCACTTTTTCCTATATTTGTATATCACTACAACTACTAACAAATCATGGAAACAACCAAATCAGCCGACAAACGAATTCTGTCCGTCGATGTGTTACGCGGTTTCGACATGTTCTGGCTCATCGGGGGTACCGGACTCGCACTTGCCCTCATAAAATTATTAGGAACCGGAGTTCAGAATCTTCTCCTTCCCCAATTGGATCATGCCGAATGGATAGGTTTCACTTTTTATGACCTGATCTTTCCCCTTTTTGAATTTGTTATGGGAATGTCGGTTCTCTTTTCACTGGGCCTTTCCCTTTTGCTGCTAAAGTTTATGTACGACAGAAAAATCTTCATTAAAGCATAGTTTCCGGTGCTGAAAAAATCTCTCTTGTTGCCTGTGGAATACTGGCAACAACTACTCTACTTTTGCTAAAAGCCGAGCCTGCTCCTACAGATTACAGATTAAAATTATCTAACAAAGAACCAATGAGGATTATATAAATCTTATTCCCAATTATTTAACCTTAGTAGAAAATATACCATGTGTGGACAATTAATCTTATTACCTTATTAATAATCTTTACAAGATAACATAAACAGTGGCTATAACGGAATAAGATAATAAGGTTAGATTCAATTTTAGGTTTGTTTTCTACTAAGATCGGTTGAAAAAATAAGGTTTATATTATCGAATTTTACTCTTTTAAAAATTAACAATCGACATCAACTATTATTCAACAATGAACAAATCACTACTACAACGAACAACCCTTTTCCTTCTCCCATTCCTATTGGGGATCCAGATGAATGGTGAATCCCGCACAACCGACTACACCAAAAATGTCAATCTCTTTATTGGAACCTACCGGGATGGCCAGACCTTTCCGGGCGCTTGCTATCCTTTCGGAAGCGTTCAACTTAGTCCGGATACCCGCAAAGAGGGAGGGCTCTCCTGCGGGGGATACTACTATCCCGATCCGATGATTCTGGGATTTTCGCACACCCACCTCAGCGGGGTTGGCGAGCCCGAGTACCGCGATGTATTGTTTATGCCTACTGTTGGCAAGATCAGGCTGCAATCCGGCAAGGAGGGGGTAGCCGGAACAGGGTATCAGTCTGCTTACGACCACAAGGATGAAAAGGCAGTTCCGGGTTACTATTCGGTACTGCTGAAAGATTATAAAGTGAAGGCAGAACTGACCGCAACACGTCGGGTGGGATTCCACAGGTACACCTTTCCAAAGAGCGACAGTTCAAGGGTCATCATCGATCTGGCACATCCCAACGGCGCCGAGGATCTGATCATCACGAAAGTGAACGATCATGAAATCGAGGGGCTAAGACGCTCGCATGGCTGGGCTTGGGATCAGTATGTCTATTTTGTGGCGCAGTTTTCCAAGCCTTTCAAATACTTTGAGATAGCCAAAAATGATACTCTTTTGGGAAATCAGACCACCGGCCGGGGTAAAAACATCAAGGCCGTTGCAACTTTTTCTACCAATGAGAAAGAAGCAGTACTTATTAAGGTTGGTATCTCAGCTGTAAGTTGTGAAGGGGCCCGCATGAACCTACTAGCAGAGGTACCGGATTGGAATTTTGATGAAGTTGCCGGTCTTGCCAGGAAAGCCTGGAACAAGGAGTTGAGCCGCATCGAGGTGTCGGGTGGGACGAAAAACGACATCATCCAGTTTTACACCTCCATGTACAGGATCTGCATTTCGCCGAATCTCTTCATGGATGTCGATGGCCACTACCGTGGAGTCGATCACCAGGTGCACCTCGCCAAAGGGTTTGAAAACTATACCGTTTTCTCGTTGTGGGATACCTTCAGGGCCTTTCATCCGCTGTTTACCATTATCGATCAGAAGAGAACGGTAGATTTTATCAAAACCCTTCTGCAAATTTATGACGACGGCGGCCGTCTGCCTATGTGGCCGCTGGCGGGCAACTACACTGACGACATGCTGGGTTATCATGCTGTACCGGTTATCGCCGATGCCTATCTGAAAGGGATTCGCGGTTACGACACCATCAAGGCTTATGAGGCTATGAAGCACAGCGCCGAACTGGATAAGCTCGGATTGAAATACTACAAAAAAATAGGATATCTCCCCTGTGACCGTCAGGCAGAATCGGTCTCCAAGACACTGGAATACAGTTACGACGACTGGTGCATTTCGCAGGTTGCAAAGGCCATGGGCCATCAGGAAGATTACATCAACTACCACCAGCGGGCCCATCATTTCGAAAATGTATTTGATGCCTCGACCGGTTTCATGCGGGGCAAAACCATTGGCCGCAATTGGCTGACACCTTTCGATCCCAAAGAAAATTCTGCCTATTCGGAAGGAAATGCTTATCAATACATGTTCGTTCCGCACGATGTGGACGGACTGAAGAACCTGATGGGCGGTGACAAAAAATTTGCAGTCTGGCTCGACACCCTCTTCTTTATGCCATCCAAAGATCCGCTGAAAATCGGTGAATACTGGCATGGCAACGAGCCGGGGCACCATCTTCCCTACCTTTACGACTACGTAGGTGAAGCCTGGAAAACCCAATTCCTGACCCACAAAATTCTAACCCAACTTTACCGTAATGAGCACGACGGACTCGCCGGCAACGAAGACTGTGGTCAGATGTCGGCCTGGTATATCCTGAGTTCTTTGGGGTTTTATCCCGTTGCACCCGGACAAAAAATCTACGCCATTGGATCGCCACTTTTCGGGAAAGCTATCGTTCATCTGGAAAACGGAAAGTCGATCCTCATCCGTGCGAAAAATAGTTCGCCCGCCAACTTTTACATCCAATCTGCCACCATGAACGGCAAGGACTATCCCAAAGCCTACCTGAATCACGATGATCTGATGAAAGGGGCTGAACTCACCTTTACCATGGGGGCTTCACCCAACAAGAGTTGGGCGCAAAAACCAGAAAACTGGCCCTGGTCAGAAAACGGGAAGGGAGTGACCAAACTGCCCTACATCCAATCGGGAGAACAGTTGTTCCTTAAACCAACCAAAATCGCCCTCGCTTGCGAGACTGAGGGTGCCGAGATCAGGTACACAATGAACGGTGCAGAACCTGACAAAAATTCCGAATTATACCGATCCCCGATAGGAATAGAAAAGAGCACTTTACTCAAGATGAAGGCCTTTCATCCAGGCCTGATGACCAGTACTCCTGTGGAGATTTTGATCAAAAAAGCGGAGCTAAATGATGCGGCCCTGGTTTCGGATGTTGTTCCGGGTCTGGCTTATGATTACTTCGAGCGGTTTTTTGTTCAGACCACCGATCTGGATTTGGTTAACCCGATAGCCAAAGGGGTTACAGAGAATTTTAATATCCAAATGGCCAAAGTGTCCAACTATTTTGGACTGTGGTTCAAAGGCTATATCAAAGTTCCGGCCGATGGAATCTACACCCTTTATCTCTCTTCCAACGATGGGAGCCATCTCTACCTGGATGGAAAGGAGCTTATAGAAAATGACGGCAACCATGCCCAGGTGGAAGAGCCCGGATCCATTGGGCTTAAGGCCGGATACCACGCCATCGGGGTTCAGTACATGCAATGCGGCGGGGGAAAAGGTTTAAAAGTTAGCTGGGAAGGGCCCGGAGTTGAAAAAGCGGAGATTCCGGCAACGGTGCTTTTCAGAAAATAGCAAAAAGAGGGCCCTGAAAATTTCAGGGCCCTCTTTCTAAATTTTGTGGTCAAATCGATTTCTCATTACAGAAGCGCATCAATTTTGGCGGCGAGAATCGTTTTTGGAACGGCCCCAACCTGTTTGTCGGCGATATCTCCACCTTTAAAAAAGAGTATGGTAGGAATATTTCTGATTCCAAATCTTGCGGCGGTTCCGGGATTGGAGTCAACATCCATTTTTGTAATCACTGCACGATCTTTGTAATCGTCGGAAAGTTCACTTACCAGCGGACCTATCATCCTGCATGGACCGCACCATTCTGCCCAAAAATCAACCAAAACGGGTTTGTCAGATTGAAGGACAATCTCCTCAAAATTTGCATCAGTAACTTCAATGGTCATGAGATATATTTTAAAATTGAATATTGTATCGCGGTGACAAAGGTATAAAATTACGGAATTAATTTATACTAAAGTTAATTTCTGTCCGATTTTGCAAATAGCTTTTTAGTTCCTGGGTGAGTGCAACGCTCTTTGTTCTCGAAAACATCTGAACCCTTGTGTCGGTTTCAGGGTCGACAAAATTGAAGCGGAGCGTGGTTTTCCCACTGTTGTTGGTCAATATATTTTCCAACTCTTCCAGGGTTTTTTCTTCCAATTTATCGATTGGAATCTCGAGCATTAGATTTTCAGCCTTGCCAGCCAGTTCTTCGAGCAACTCCATTTTTGCCGGTTTGAATTCGAAATCATTTCCACCGTTCCAACGTTCGGATACCCGGCCACGGACCAACAAAAACAATCCTTTCTTGCAGAACTTGCTAAATGAGACATAGTCATTTCCAAACAGCATGATTTTCAGGGATCCGTTGTAGTCGCTCAGAACCATGCTGGCGAAATTTTTTCCATTTTTGGAGATTCCCTCCTGCGCATCCGTTACGATACCGGCCAGAATCAGGTCCCTGTTTTTGTAAGCAAGCAGATCCGTGGTCAGATCAGAAAAGGTAACCCCCTTCGTACAATAGCTGTTGATCTCCATCTTGTACTCATCCAGCGGATGCGCGGAAAGATAGATACCAATGAGATTTTTTTCCTTCTCCAGCGCCACGATGGTTGGCCATTCGGGCACATTGGGAATGGCAGGAAGCTTGATGGAGATGGGTTGGATATCGCCGAACAGGTTGGCCATGGAACCCGATTTCTCACTTTGAATCTTGTTGCCATATTTGATCAGGGCCTCAATAAAAGTGCTGCCATCACCGGTGTCAGCAAAAAACTGGGCCCTGTTCATCGTTTGAAAGCTGTCAAAAGCGCCTGCCGCTGCGAGTCCCTCCAAATTCTTTTTGTTGGTCGATTGAAGATTTACCCGTTCTACCAGGTCAAAAATGCTTTTGTAATCGCCATTTTGATCCCTTTCTTCGAGAATATCGGCTACAGCCCCGGCTCCTACACCTTTGATGGCGGTAAGTCCGAAACGGAGCGCCCCATTTTTGTTGACAAAGAAGGAGGCCCTCGACTCATTCACATCCGGACCAAGGACTTTCATGCCCATATGGTTGCACTCGTCCATGAAAAGCGAGATTTTGTCTGAATTGGAGAGGTTGCAACTCAATACTGCCGCCATAAACTCAGAGGGATAGTGCGCTTTAAGGTAGCCGGTCTGGTAGGCGATAAAGGCATAACAGACAGAGTGGGATTTATTGAAAGCGTAGGAAGCGAACGACTCCCAATCTTTCCATATCTTTTCGGCAAGTGAATCCGGGGCCCTGCCCAGCTCTTTGCAACCCTCCACAAAAGTGCTGTTGTGTTTGCATCCTTCCTTGAACTTTACTTTGAGTTCGTCCATCATCTTCCGGTCCTTTTTCCCCATGGCCTTACGAAGCGAATCGGACTGGCCCCTGGTGAAATTAGCCAAAGCGCGCGCCTGAAGCATCACCTGCTCCTGATAGACGGTAATCCCATAAGTATCTTTGAGATAGGTCTCCATCATGGGATGATCGTAGACCACCACTTCGCGTTTGTGTTTTCTGTTGATGTAGGATGGAATGTACTCCATCGGTCCCGGCCGGTACAAGGCGTTCATGGCAACCAGGTCTTCGAAACAGTTAGATTGCAGCAATTTGAGCCATTTTTTCATCCCTGCCGATTCGAACTGAAAAATAGCAGTCGTCTCTGCCGCGCTGAATAGTTCGAATGTTTTGGCATCGTCCATTGGTAAACGATCGATGTCCAGATCTATCTTCCTGGTAAGTTTGATATTTTCTAGACACTCTTTGATGATAGAGAGGGTTTTCAATCCGAGAAAGTCCATCTTCATCAATCCGATCGACTCTACAAAATGGCCATCGTATTGCGTTGTGAGCAGGTCTTCATCCTTGGTAGGCATCAATGGAATATGCATATCCAAGGGATCCCTGCCAATAATGACCCCGCATGCATGAACGCCAAACTGCCTGACACACCCTTCGAGCGTACCGGCGAACTTCAGCATCTGAACCACCATTGGGTTCAGCGAATTTTTCTCACGCTCCAGAAGCGGATTGGCGGCATAAGCCTCTTTCAGGGTAATTTTGGGGGTCTCGGGCACAAGCTTTGCAATGCGATCGGTCTCTGACAGGGGAATACGTAGGACCCTGCCCACATCCCGAATCGCCATTTTTGCTGCCATGGTACCAAAAGTACAGATGTGTGCGACCCTGTCGCGGCCATATTTTTCCTTGACCCAATCGAGTACAAGTTGCCGGCCGTCATCGTCAAAATCGATGTCGATATCAGGCATGGAGATCCGGTCGGGATTGAGAAAACGTTCAAATAGAAGCTCATATTTGAGTGGATCAACGTTGGTTATTCCTGTTGTGTAGGCCACCACCGAACCTGCAGCAGAACCTCTGCCCGGCCCAACGATCACCCCCATTTGCCGGGCCGCATTGATGAAATCCTGAACGATCAGGAAGTAACCCGGAAAACCCATGGTCTTGATCACATGGAGCTCGAAATTGATCCGCTCGATCGTTTCAGGATCAATCTGTTCCCCGTACCTTTCGATGGCTCCTTTGTTCACGAGCGACTGAAGGTAATCTGCCTCGAACTTCACCCGAAGTACCGATTCATATCCGCCCATGCGATCAAAATCTTTCCCAAACTCCTCTTTAAGCTCTTCTTCAGGGAATTTTAACCTGAAGTCATAGATGGTACCAAAACTATCCGGAATCGGAAATTCGGGCATGATGGGATTCGCGTTCAGCTCATAAAATTCCACCTTGTCGACAATCTCTTGCGTGTTGCTTAGAACATCCGGCAGATCTTCAAAAAGAGTGTTCATTTCGGCAGTACTCTTGAGCCACTCCTCCTTGGTGTATCTCATCCGCGAAGGATCGTCGAGATCCTTTCCGGTATTGAGGCAGATCAGCAAATCATGGGCATCGGCATCCTCCTGGTTCACGAAATGGACATCGTTGGTGGCTATCAATTTCACGTTGTGCTCTTTGGCCAGCCCGATTAAAACCTTGTTAACGCTTACCTGCTTATCGTATACATCTTGCCGCAGTTCAGGATCTGCAGCAGGATGCCGCTGGACTTCCAGGTAAAAATCCTCCCCGAAAACAGATTTGTACCAATTGATCGTCTCCTTTGCGCCGGTAAGATCGCCCTTCATAATCAGCTGCGGAACCTCACCACCCAGACAGGCAGTTGAAACAATCAGTCCTTCGCTGTACTTTTCGAGCAGATCTTTGTCAATCCGTGGTTTGTAGTACATTCCCTCCGTGTTGGCAATGGTGACAAGCTTCAGCAGGTTGCGATACCCTTTGTCGTTTTTGGCCAAAAGGATCAGGTGATCGCCCGAGCGGTCTTCCTTCTCATTCTTGTCTTTGAACTTGATACCCCTTGAAGCGACATAAGTCTCAACACCAAGGATGGGTTTTATATCATTTTTTTTGCACGTTTCATGAAAATCCTTCACCCCGAACATGTTTCCATGGTCAGTCAAAGCGAGGGCACCCATGCCATCCGCTTTTGCTTTGGTGACAAGCCCGCTTACGCTGGCAGCACCATCCAGTATCGAATATTGGCTGTGAACATGAAGATGGGTAAATGGGAGCATGGGACGAAAGAGTTGACTTAGAGAAAAAAAGAGTTGCCCTGTTTCGAAAAACCGGGAGGTTTAAAGATAGTTAAAAGAGTGAGGTATCCAAAGCAGAAAATCCGGAATATCCCATTTTCTATGTGATTGTCTGATAAATTTATGTCTATTAACAGTCAAGGCTCAAACATTTTGAAGGGCAAGGAAATTCCTTAAAAATTTCTTTAAATCCCAGAGTTGTGATATCTTTATAGAAAAAAGAATGATAACAAAGGAAAGACTTATTCAGGTAATCAATGGTATGCCTGAGGAAATCAACATTGAAGAGGTTATTGAAGAACTTGTATTCATAAGTAAAATTGAGCAAGGTTTATATGATGTTGAATCCGGAAGAATTTTAACTGATTCAGTGGTTGCCGAAAAAATGGAGAAATGGCTGAAATAATATGGTCGTATAAATCCTACGAAGATTTTCAAAACATCATTGAATACATTGCCAAAGATTCTGAACATTATGCCTCTCTGACAGCGAAGAAAATATGGCATGAAATCAGAAGAATAAAGCACAATCCGATGGAAGCCAGAATGGTGCCTGAAGCTGGATTTGTAGAAAATATAAGGGAGTTTATTATAGGCAATTATAGAATCATTTTTGAGCTCAAAGATTCCAAAGCATATTTATTAACCATTCACCACAACTCAAGAGATCTTAACAAAAGTTCTCTTTTTGAAAAACTTAAATAAACCTATAGGACTGGAATGCAAATCCAGATCAAACTTACTCTTTTAAGCACTTCTCAAAAATATCTTTTTGAATTGTTGCAGCACTAACCGCATGGAATGTATTATGATCTTGTTCAAATATGAACGCAGAAACTGAAAAACTAAAATTTTTCAAAGCATGATCTGCGTCTAAATCATTAGCAGGAAAGGTATTGAGAAGGAAAGGGAAAGATAAATCAGAGGTTGCATCTTTGGGTTCTAAAAAATCAGATTCAAATAACAATGTGCTTACCGTTTGAACAGGAAATACATTTCTTAAAGTATCATTGCGATAAACACCAATTTTATATGCTTCAGCATTGGCGACTGCTTTACAGGATAAAGTAATATTTGTAGGTGGTTCTGGACAAGCAGGAGTCCTTATTGTCTTCAACTGTTGAGCAGGCATAAGGGATTTGGCGACAATTGAATTCGTTCTAACAACAGGGTCCCCACCACTATAAGTTATATTGTAAGTAAAATTTTCAGGCGGAGGAATTAAGACCTTGTATGAGGTAGAATCTCCAACAGGTGTAAAAAACGAATATCCTTGGTTTGAATAATCAGTAAGAGTGATTGCAGAACTGCTTGTCCCGCTTACACTGATGCTGCTAGGCCTTACAACCCGACTAAAAGTATATGCAGTGTGCATAACAGAATACACTGGAACACCATTTCTATTGAATATACAATTGATGTAGGAGTCAACATATACTTCATTATCTTCTTGCGTCTTGGCGCAGGAGGAGATCATTGCAAGAGATACAGCAACAACCGTGAAGATTTTAAATGAATTTTTCATGTTTAATTAATTATTTGAATCTGAGTATTTTATTAACATCAATTTTTGATGATGGAGTTTGAGCTTCAGTTTTCGAATCTTTCAAAAGATATATTTAACTGTCCCGATAATCTCTCAATTACAGCAAATGTTGTGCCATGGATCTCAGAAAACAGGAAAACGATCGATGAAAGATGAAATATTTCCACTTAATAATCCTCACCAATAAATAATTACCAAAACTACAATTTTTATTTCGAAGAAATATTGTACCTTTGCCCCTCGTTTTTATTAATAAACATTTAAGAGAAAACTGTATGTCAGTAAAGATTCGTTTGGCTAGGCATGGCCGCAAACAACATGCCTACTATCACATTGTGGTAGCAAACAGCAGGGCGCCACGAGATGGCAGGTTTATTGAAAGGATCGGTTCTTACAATCCAAACACTAATCCTGCCACCATCGATCTTGACTTTGACAAAGCCATTGACTGGCTTTTCAAGGGCGCACAGCCAACAGACACTACCCGCTCGATCCTTTCTCACCAAGGGGTTATGATGAAAAAGCACCTTCTCGAAGGAGCTAAAAAGGGAGCTTTCAGTGAAGCAGAAGCAGAAGTTAAATTTGAAGCATGGATGAAAGAGAAATCTGCTAAAGTCCAGGCATCCAAAGAAAAACTGACCAGCTCACAATTGGAAGAGAAAAAAGCAAGGCTCAAAGCCGAAGCCAAAGTAAACGAAGCACGTTTGGCCGAAATTGCCAAACGCAATGCCGCCGCTAAATTACCTGCTCCTGAACCGGTTAAAGAAGAGGAAGTTGTTGACGTAGTTGTTGAAGCAGTTGCACAAGTGGAAGTTGTTGAAGCAGTTGCAGAAGAAGCTGCTCCTGAAACCGAAGTTGAGACTGCTGAAGAGAACACCGAGGCATAAACAACATTTGATCCCGATTGAAGGGAAAAAGAATTAAAGCGATGGTGCACAACCATCGCTTTTTTATTTGCTATTTTTGTAGTAATCAATAGAAAACTCCGGCATGACCCCATTCGATAAAAAAGATTTTCTTCCCATTGGATCCATCGTTAAACCCCATGGCTTAAAGGGAGAAATTGTCCTGGAAATCGAAGAGGGATACGAAGATGCCCTGGAAGATTCGGAATATCTTCTTGTAGAGGTGGAGGGCGGCCTGGTACCGTTTTTTATCAGTGAAGAGGGGATTCATTTCCGCACCACAACATCACTATCCCTGTCGTTTGATGATCTTGATTCTGTGGAAAAAGTCCGGCCCTATTGCGGTTGTAAAATATATATGCACAGGGATGTGGACAAAGAGCAGGAATCCGGTGAAGAGTTCAACGAGTTGATAGGCGTGACCGTATTTGATGAAGAACGTGGAAAGCTGGGAAAAGTAACACGGGTTGATGACTTTTCGGGGAATGTAGTACTAACTATTTTGTACAAATCACGTGAAATTCTGGTTCCTCTCTCTGACGAACTGATCATTCGTTTTGACGAGGAGAAAAAGGAACTGCATCTGGATTGCCCGGAGGGGTTGATTGATCTGTATTTGGAATAAGAAGAAGGATTAATAATACATACGACAAACAGTAGTTTGCTTCATCGTTCAGCCTACCAATGACAAATTTTTCAATATTGTCATAAAGGGATTATTCGACGATCAAAATAAAAAATAATTGAATAGTCGTTCTATTATATATAACAGATTATCAACAGATTGCTTCGTCGTTCCTCCTCGCAATGACGAATACCGCGGGGGGCGTTGGATGAGGCGAGGGGTGGGTGACAATTAACAACAAATCGTATCCTCTGACCCACCACTCGCCTCATCCAACTGAACAACCAGCGACCGTCATTGCGATCCGCCAGCTGGCGGAGAAGCAATCTACAGCATTCTCAGGACTCAAAAACGCCGCACCGTACTGCGACCACTGCCTGTGTCGATTTTTTATCGGGAAGGAACGAAGTGGGAAGCAATCTGACGCCTTTCTGTCAAACATTAAAATAACGTTCTGATATTAATTGCCAATCAAAATAATAGCTAATTCATTATGAAAAACTTCCGAATTGTTTTCTCCGTTCTTTTCTGTTTGGTATTTGCCCAAATAGTTTGGGCCCAAAAGACTGTCAAATATGATCTTCCGGCATTTACCGAGATTTCCTTGAAAAATGATGCAAAGTTGATCCTGAAACAGGACACTGTTCAGTCGGTCACGGTGAAAGCCAAGGAAGAGACCATTGCCAAACTGATTGTAGAGATCAGCAACCGTACCCTGATCATTCGCTATCCCAGCAATGCCTGGTTCGATTCGAAATGGTCTCCCGGCGAGGTGATTATAACTGTCTCAACGCCACAAATCGATAAACTTTCCCAATCCGGATCAGGATCGATAGTGGCAGGGCAACTTCTCACATCCAGGATACTGGATCTTTATGTCGGTGGAAGCGGATTCATCAAACTATCAAACCTGAAAGCAGATAAAATTGCAGCAATTGTGGCGGGATCTGGTCATGTTCAATTGGCCGGGGAGGGCATCGTTTCTGAATTCAAGATGACAGTCACAGGATCCGGTGGAGTAAAAGCGTCCGGACTGAAGACCAAAGATGTCAATGTTCTATTGTCAGGATCAGGAAGCTGCGCTGTAAATGCGTTGGAGAAACTTACCTGCAAAATTGCAGGATCCGGTGGTGTCACCTATCTGGGGAATCCGGCCATTGAAAGCACAATCGTTGGTTCAGGAACAGTGAAGGAGGCAAAATAGCTGAATCCCTAAGACCGGATGATTTGTATCTCTCCGCCAACTCCCAGTTTCACGATAGCGGAAGGTGAATTTTTGCTTCGGTCGTCCTGGCGGTATTGCACGACATAATCAACAGCTGACTGAATCTCTTCTCCGATCTCGTCAAAACTTTGAGGGGCAGGTTTACCTGAAATATTGGCCGATGTGGAGACGATAGGTCTGCGGAAACGCTGAATCAAATGTTCGGTAAAGGTCTCGGTGGTCACCCTGATACCTATTGATCCATCGGAGGCGATCAGATTGGGGGCCAAATTTTTAGCCCCGGGATAGATAATGGTCAATGGTTTATCCGTCACTTCAATCAACTGCCAGGCAACCTCGGGTACCTCCCTGACGTATGAGTTCAACATATTTGGATTTTCAATCAATACCAGCATACTCTTGACATCTTCGCGCTGCTTGATGGTGAAAATACGTTTCACAGCTTCAGGATTGGTCGCGTCACATCCCAAGCCCCAAACCGTATCGGTAGGATAGAGGATCACTCCTCCCTGACGCAATACCTCTACCGCCCTTTTTAAATCGTCGTGTGAAAATGAATGCATCTTTTGAATTTTTTGTTAAATTTCAAACCGTCGCTCTTTTGCCTTTGGACTGGGAGACTAAGGGACTAGGGGACTGGAAGATCGCTGCTTTGAGAATTTCCCTGGCTCCAATCTACTCATTTTCTAGTCTTGGCTATTCTCCGTTTCCCGTTTCAGTATTTCATTCTCACCCTCTCAACTTCATCTTCTCTAAGTCCCTTAGTCTCCCAGTCCCCTAGTCTTTTTATTGATCTCTATAAAATGCTTGTTCTCGAATGGCCTGTAATTAAAGATCTTCTCGAACCAATAGAGGACAAAATACCTGATTGTAAATTTCTTCCTTTTCTCCGAGAGTTCCGGATGCCAGTCGAGTTGCTCCAGTCTTTTCTTCATCACGGCGGGATGTGTCTCTTTGAAACGGGTCAGACTGTCGATCGATTGGGCATAGTCGTATTCGGATGATGTCTGGTTGATTGTTTTGATATGTTTGGAGTCGGCCGACCAGTACTGCTTACTTCCATCCAGCTTCTCTTTCATTTTTTTTGGCGGACGGACCCATCCGTAGTGGTACATGGAGGCATCAACGAACTTACCGGACAGCTTTCGGGCATCCTTCCAGCGGAATCCCTGGGCGTCGTTCCACGAACGGATGTTTTTGTCGTTGCGGATGATGCGAATCTCACTGCGGTACCATCTGCGCGAATCGGCAAGATAGTCATAGGTTCCGTAAAAATGGCTGTAGTGGAAAATCAGGCCATCGACAGCCTTGTTTGAAAGATTCCCTTCCATGGCAGTCCGTATGACGGGCAGGTATTTTTCATGTACAACCTCATCGCCCTGAATGTAAAAACACCAGTCGTACTCAGCCGGAATTGCATCAAAAGCCTTGTTGGTCTCAGAAGCCAGTACCCTTCCCTTCTCTTTGAGTGCGGGATCCCAAACCGTATTGATGATCTGAATCTTTTCGGATCCTATGGATTGAATCAACTCCATTGTACCATCGTTACAGTCGCCAACCGCAACCACAAAATGATCACAAAGCGGCAGAATAGAGGTAATGGCTTCCACAACCGGATAGTCGAACTTCACTCCATTTTTCACAAAACTAAATCCGCAGACTTTCAAGGTATTCCCTTTTATCAATGAATATATTCAAATCCTTTGCTAATAAGGCCTAAGCAATTCAGCCAGAAACAGTTCTTCCCAAAATCCGATTCATTAACTTCACGCTATTAGCCTTTAGCTATATGTACGAACTCCTTGCTCCTTGCTCTATGCTCTATGCTAAACAGCGAATTCAGGCAAATTGTCAAAGTTTATGGTAGCGAAATAGTCATCCAAAGTCTCAGCCCTTCTGATTTCGACCACCTCTCCGTTTGTGCGCCGCAGCAACTCTGCTGAGCGCAATTTACCGTTGTAGTTGAAACCCATTGCATGACCGTGCGCGCCGGTATCGTGGATGACCACTAAATCACCGGGCATCATTTTAGGTAAAACCCTGTTGATGGCAAATTTGTCGTTGTTTTCGCAAAGGGAACCTGTCACGTCGTACATGAACTTAGAGGGATTCCCTTCGTTTGAAAGAACGGTAATATGGTGATAGGATCCATAAAGGGCGGGCCGCATCAGATTGGCCATTGAGGCATCAAGTCCTGCATATTTCTTGTAGGTATTTTTTATGTGAAGTACCCTGGAAACCAGGAATCCAAATGGACCGGTGATGGCCCTGCCCGATTCAAAATAGATTTTCAATGGATCAAGGCCGTTGGCAACAATGTACTTCTCATATCCTTTTTTGATTCCGCTGCTCATTCTATCGAGATCAACGGCTCGCTGGTCTGGCTTGTATGGGATGCCGATTCCACCGCCCAGATTGGCGAACTCGAAACGGATACCTAAAGTTTGATGCAATTCGACGATCAATTCAAACAGGATGGTGGCAGTTTCGACGAAATAATCCGGATTCAGTTCATTGGAAGCTACCATGGTATGAATGCCAAATCGCGTAATCCCTTTGTCGCGCAAAATTCTGTACCCTTCGAAAATCTGTTCACGTGTAAAGCCATATTTTGCCTCTTCGGGATGACCGATGATGGCATTTCCCTCTTTAAGAGCCCCGGGATTGTATCTGAAACAGACCAACTCAGGCAAACCAACCTGCTCTTCGAGGTATTTGATGTGACCAAAGTCATCGAGGTTGACGATTGCACCAAGTTCGATGGCCTTCTTGTATTCGTAAGCCGGCGTGTCATTCGAAGTAAACATGATCTCTTCTCCACGCATCCCAACCATCTCGGCAAGGACCAATTCTGCCATCGAACTGCAGTCGATCCCAAATCCTTCCTGACGTAAAATCTTCATTAAAAATGGGTTCGGAGCCGATTTTATTGCATAAAACTCTTTAAAACCTGGATTCCAGGAGAATGCCTGAACAAATTCTTGGGCATATTCACGCATCCCCCTTTCATCATAAATATGAAACGGAGTAGGAAATTTTTCTGCAATTGCTGCTACTTCTTCCTTTGAAAATGGTAATGTCTTCTCGTTCATCGTAAAAAATTGAATCCGCAAATTTACAAAAAAACACCAAGAGGCACTATTTAAAATTATTCTAGAAAAGAAAAAATTGTGATCAAATTGTTACGAACCACGAATAAAAAGAATACCTCCTCACCACAGATAATCACAGATAAACCCCTCCCTACCACAGATTACACAAATTGTCTGAAGCAGAATTTACAGAATTTTAGAATGAACAGAATTGGAAGGCATTTCAAACAAAATAAACCCTTCCCCACCACAAATGATACAAATTTCACAAATGATAAGTAAAAGCACTTCTCAGTTTCAGTGCTACCATGTTTCCCCTAGTCCCCAAGTCTCCTAGTCCCCAAGTCGTCCCCTCGTCTCTCCGTCATTCTGTCCCTCGTCCCTCCGTCATCTAACCCGCCCGGGGTTCTTCCGCACAAAATCCCCCCAGTTTTTGGCCCCCTTTTCTGAAACCGGATTTTTCATCTGAAGGTAGTGGCAGACGGCTGCAGCCAGTCCATCGGTAGCATCCAGGTCGGAGGGCATGATGGTCATGCCAAACATCTGTTTGAGGAAATAGGCAACCTGCTCTTTGGAGGAGGCGCCGTTGCCCGTTATGGCTTGTTTGATCCGGAGCGGCGCATATTCGAAGATCGGAACACCCCGATAGAGTGAGGCGGCCATCGCGACACCCTGTGCGCGTCCGAGTTTCAGCATGGACTGGATGTTTTTTCCAAAAAAGGGAGCTTCCAGAGCGGTCTCATCCGGTTTGTACTCATCCACGAGATAAAGCGTGCGGTTAAAAATATGGCTGAGTTTCTCGTAGTGTCCGGTGAAGCCTGATGTTTTCACAACCCCCAAGGCAACAATGTTTACTTTGTTGTCATCTATCCGAATAACACCATACCCCATGATGTTTGTACCGGGGTCGATTCCCAAAATGGTTCTGTTGGAGGTCAATTCTTTTTTGATCAAATATAACCGAAATAAAATTGAACTGAAATACCCATGTGGTAATATCCGCACCAACCGGAAATGATTATGTGGGTATTCCATTTGACAACTGAAAGACAAAATTATAAACAAATGAAATATGATGTCAGAAAGAAGATAGATGAATGGCCATATTTTAATCTGTTCCGTTTACCGGCTACTGATGAAATTGGCGTTTTGGCTTAGTTTTTAACAAGTTTCGAACAGGTTATCAACAATCGAACGTAATTTTTCATATATTTCGTGCACAAAATTACGCTAACATCTTAAAACTATTCGACCAATCAGACTGTACTTCAATCGATTAATTTTTATCTAAAAAGATTCAAGTAGATAACATTAAGGCACTTTAATTGTTATAAGAATTGGATGTAGTTTTTTTTGATATTTAGGGGTAACATTGTGGCATAAAATTGTATTAAGTATATTAATGCAGGCCTAGTAAATAATAGCATTTGCGGATTATTTTTAACTTGCATACAAAATATAAAAGAACGGGCAATATATGGTTGTGATTAAAAAATTGAAGAGATCAACCCTTGAAATTTTATCTGTGGGTAAGATTTTTGGAACTGCTATATTGTTTTTCAAGGCATATTTTAAGTATGATTCAGAGATAACTGCCTCTGCAGGTTCGTTGAGGAGTATCTCCAAAATCAGCAGTGCAATGAAATCACGATTGTCATATCTGGCAGTAATGATCTCTTTTTTACTGCTTAGTTTTAGAGGGGCAGCTCAATTGCCAGATCCCGCCGGAGCTATAAGCGGAACAACAACGGTATGCCAAGGCGTATCAAATATCACCTATTCTGTTCCTGTCATTGCAAATGCAACTAGTTATTTGTGGACCGTTCCTGCAGGGGTAGATATTGTTTTTCAGGATAATAATTTAATAAGGGTCAATTTTTTAACATCCGCGAGCAGTGGCGTAATTACTGTCAAGGGGCACAATATTTCCGGAGACGGAACTTCCTCGAGTTTCAATGTCACTGTTAACCCGATCCCGGGACCGGCAGGAACCATTACCGGATCCGCTTCTGTTTGCCAGGGTGCTACCAGCGTAAACTATTCAATCAATGCAATCACCAATGCTACCGGTTATGTATGGACAGTGCCGTCAGGTGCTACATACACAGCAAACACAACACCAACACCCAATATTACTGTAAACTATTCCAATACTGCGGTGTCAGGCAATGTGACAGTTTATGGTACAAACAGTTGCGGAAACGGTACGACTTCAACTCTTGCTGTGACTGTCAACCCATTAGTTGCCGCAGCCGGATCGATTTCCGGAACTTTAACGGTTTGCCAGGGAGCAACAGCAATTCCTTATACAGTTTCAGCTATTACCAACGCTACGAGTTATATATGGGCTTATTCAGGCACCGGAGCAACCATTACCGGAACTACTAACAGTGTAACTATAAGTTTTGCTGCCAATGCCACACCCGGCAACCTCACAGTTAGGGGAACGAATAGTTGTGGTAATGGTGCCGCATCAGCCAATTATGCCATTGCCATTAGTCCGCTTCCCGATGCGTCAAGCGCAATCGCGGGTCCTCCTGCTGTAACTGTTTGTCAGGGAGCGGCCGGTTTGGTCTATTCGGTTCCGGCCATTGCCAACGCATCCAGTTATGTCTGGACCTATTCAGGTACTGGGGCAACA
>CAYHQN010000056.1:0-25225 GCA_964358545.1 uncultured Tangfeifania sp.
TGAAAGAACCGCTGTAATCTTGATAGTAGCGTACTTTATCCTTTATCCTTTATCCTTTATCCTTTATCCTTTATCCTTTATCCTTCTTTAGGTGTAGCGCTTAAAAAAAGAATATTCCCGCAATTCCGGCCAAAGGAATCAAATAGACAACATCCACTTTGAATCTTACTGTCAGAATGAGAACGGTCAGGAAGATGATGGCAGAAGGCCAAACAAGCTCCGCCTCTTTGCTGACAGTAATGGCAGCCGAGAAGATCATCCCGATAATGGCTGGCCTCATTCCCTTGAAAATGGCCGTTATTAGATTTGAATCTTTGATTTTTTTCAGAAATCCTGAGAGTAAAATCATCACAAACCCGGGGGGTAGAAAGATCGCCAGTGTAGCGACACAAGCTCCTAAATAACCTGCAACCCTGTATCCAATGAAGGTTGCAGAAAGAATGACGGGGCCTGGCGTGATTTGCCCCATTGCAATGGCATCGGCAAACTCTTTAGTGGTTAGCCAATGGAATCCTTCTACTATGACCTGATGCATCGCTGGTATAATGACATATCCCCCACCAAAAAGAGTAAGGCTCATTCCCGAAAAAGTCAGGAATATGGTTCGGTTGATCTTGTACCAGCCAAGCGTATCTATCTTGAAGAGCGTAATGGCAAAAGCGATCATAGCAACTGCAACAATCAGAATAACAGTAACAAGCAGATATTTCCGATAGTTAAATGGAGTTCGTTTTATCTCTTTCTTTTCAGGTTCGGGACCAGGCTGATAGTAAAATAAATATCCGGCGAAGGCGCTGGCAACAATCACAAGAAGTGTGGCAAAAAACGAATGAATTGTCAGCAAACAAATGGCGGCAATAAGGCACATCATTATTTGCTTGAAATCTTTTACCTGTTTTTGTGCCATTGAGAAAGCGATACTCAGAATTACGGCTGAAATGGCCGGTAAAATACCCATAAAGAATTTGGTAAAGACGGGTAATTCGCCATAGGATGTATAGATAACTCCCAATCCGACAATCATAAGAACGCCCGGAATGATGGTGGCGAACATACTTACCAGCGCACCTTTCACACCTCTCAGATGATAGCCAATATAGGTAATCACATTTATGGCTACTGCTCCCGGCAGGACAGAGGCCAGCGATAATCCATCCAGCAAAAGCTCCTCTTTGATGATTTTATCTTTGTCGACCAACTGTTTCTGAACCACTGCGACCAAAGCCATAAACCCGCCCCACGAGATTGCCCCGATTTTTAGAAAGGTGAAAAAAAGGTATTTGAGCGATATTTCTTTGTCTGAATGCATGCGTTTGAAAATTTTGCCCAAGATAATTAATTTGAATCATCCATTCTCTTTCGGGAAGGGGAATTGTCTTGCAGAAATAAGCATGCAGATCAAATATATTCTTCCACACCCATCATGAATCACCTTCAACCAAAATTTTTCTCCAAAACAATGAAAATTGCACCTCTTTGTGCGGATTAAATCAGGTAAAAGCTATATTTACATACGAATCGACGACTATGGATATATTATGTAAAATGACTCAATTTCTGTTCCTCCCGGAAAGAAAAAGTTGTTTTTAACTGATTAATGACTACATGACATGAATAAAACAGAAATTTTAGGTTTAAAGAAAGAGGCAGAAATCCATCTGCTGACCGAATTACTTCCATTTTGGACCTCCAGGATGAGGGATGATGTGAATGGTGGTTTCCTGACGCATTTTGATCAATACGGAAAAGATACCGGCGAAGATGAAAAATCCCTGATCGCGCAGACCAGGTGTATTTATACCATCGCCTCTGCACACCGTGCAGGTTACGGGGATGGGAAACTGGCAGAGTTGGCCAAACACGGCGTCGATTTTCTGATCGGCAAAATGTGGGACAAAAAGCATGGTGGTTTTTTTTGGATGATGAACCGTAAAGGCGAAGTAAAAATTGACCAGAAAATTATCTATGGCCACAGTTTTGCCATCTATTGCCTGAGTGAATATACCCTCGCTACCGGGGATCAGCGTGGAAGGGAATATGCAGAAAAGGTCTTTGACCTGTTGCAAAAATATTGCGCAGATACACGTTATGGTGGCTATTGGGAAATGTTTCACCGCGACTGGACCCTCTGCGGACCTGGCAGTCAGGGGGGAGACCGTAAGACCCTTGATGTACACATGCACCTGATGGAGGCTTATACGACACTCTACGAATGCACCGGATTAGAGGTTCACCGCCGGAAATTGCTGGAAGATATTGATTTGCTGTTGAATAAAATCATTCATCCGGTTTATAAAACGGGGATTCCACAGTTCTTCAAAGATTGGACGGTTGCCCCCCAAATAAAATTTGACATCATTTGGGGCTGGGACCGTTTTTCGGAAGAGGGACAAAAAGGGAACGCTACCGATAACACTTGCTTTGGTCACAATGCCGAATTTGCCTGGTTGTTGCTGCATGCCCTTGAAATACTGAAGGCTGATCCGGACGAATACAAAGAACTGTTTAAAATTATTTACGACCATACTGTTGACAATGGAATTGATACCGAATTTGGAGGCGTTTATGTTGAAGGTCCCCATTCCGGAGGAGTCTATGACAAAGAGAAGGAGTTCTGGCAGCAGGCTGAAGTATTGATTGGGTTATTGGATGCGGTAATTCTTTTCAAATCCAATAAATTCTGGGATGCATACAAAAATGTCCATCGTTTTGTTTACGACAAGTTCGTCAACAAAAAAGTTGGTGAATGGTATCCATTGCTTTCCCGGAAGGGAGATCCCATCTGGACACACATGGGTCACTCCTGGAAGATCAATTACCATACGGTGAGGGCCGCGATTCAGAGCATAAACAGGATGAATATTTTATTGAAATAGATTGAAATTTTTATTACTAAAGGCCAATAGCTAACAGCTTATATTATAACTATTAACACCACACAAAATGAAATACCCATGAGGAAATATTCACACCAACCGAAAAT
This sequence comes from uncultured Tangfeifania sp., assembly GCA_964358545.1. GTDB lineage: Bacteria > Bacteroidota > Bacteroidia > Bacteroidales > Prolixibacteraceae > CAINVV01. The sequence continues at coordinate 2,984 of CAYHQN010000056.1, forward strand.
GAATATCTGGGTATTCCATGTGGCAATTAAAAAACAAATTATATACACATGAAATACAAAGGCAGGTACGAAGTATTTGATCCGGCACAAATCAAGACATATCCCGTCAAGGGAAGAAACAATAAAGTCAAATACGGAGATCTCCGCGAAATAGACGAGGTGTTGCACTGCACCATCGATTTGCCGGAGGAGGTAAAGAAAAACATTGAGGACTTATCGAAAGCGATCATCTCAAGACGGGCCAAAGGCCAGCCAATCCTTTTGTTTACGGGAGCTCACCTGGTTAAAAATGGATTGAACCGTCTTTTGGTCGACCTGATTCACAGAGGTTTGTTTACAACGATCTCCGGAAACGGGGCAACCTCCATTCACGATTTTGAACTGGCCCTGATGGGAGAAACAAGTGAATATGTACCACAGGCTTTGGAAAAAGGAGAGTTTGGGATGGCCTATGAATTCAATTATATCAATGCAGCGCTGAGTGTCGGGAACAAGAACAAACTTGGATATGGTGAGTCTGTCGGAAAGATGATCTGTAAGAAATCCTTTCGTAAAAAAGTGGCCAAATATTTGGGAATTGAGCATGAGGCTATCAACTTTACCCATCCCGAATTGAGCATCGCAGCTGCCTGCTACGAAGAGAAGGTACCCTTCACTGTTCATGTAGGAATTGGAACGGATGTACTGGATCAGCATTTCTGGTTCGATGGATGCGCCAAAGGCGGATGCTCAGGGAGGGATTTTTTAATCTATACGCAAGAGGTCTCAAAACTGATGCATGGAGGTGTAATTCTAAATATCGGAAGTGCGGTGACAGGTCCGGAGGTCTTTTTGAAAGCAGCTTCTATGGTAGGAAACGTTCAGCAAACCCCTGATGATATTCTTACTGCCAATTTTGACCTGAGGCAATATAAACCTGAAACGGCCACCAATGAATCTACTGTCGGATATTATTTCAGGGACCAGAAAAGTATTGTTACACGCATTCCTCAGGCATACGGAGGCAAAGGATTTTACATCGAAGGAAACCAGATTCAGACGGTTCCCTATCTTTATCAACAACTTGTCAAACTACTTTAGTCACTGCTACAATTAACTAAACTAATAACGTATGAATTTATTATTAACCTCGCTGGACTGGTTAGTTTTTTCCGTAGTCATAGTCGGAAGCTTGTCATTCGGCTTAATTATGGCTTACCGCAAGAAAGCCAGCAAAGACAGTTCGAACTTTTTTTTGGGTGGAAGACGACTTAAATGGCCTATCGTCGGGGCATCAATCTTTGCCACCAACATTGGTGCAGAACATTTGGTAGGTTTGTCAGGTGATTCCTATCGGTATGGTTTAAGCGCCGGTTCTGTGGAGTTAACAACTGCCATCACGCTGGGTTTTGCCTGTGCCATTCTTTATCCTTACTACATTAAGAATAAAATCTTCACTATTCCGGAATTTCTGGAAATTCGGTATGATCGTCGGGCACGAACGTTCTTTTCAGGGTTAATGCTGGTCATCAGCGTCATGACAAAACTCGCATTCACGCTGTTTGCAGGGGCCATGGTACTAAATAGTATTTTGGGTTGGAACATCATGACAACAATTTTCATTATTGGAATTGCCGTTGCCACATTTACGATTATAGGGGGATTTACTGCTGTGGCCTATACAGATACCATTCAGGTCTTTGTGATCCTGATCGGTGCCTCTACAATGCTGTTTTTCGGTCTGGATAAAGTTGGTGGTTGGCATGGTTTGATGGAAAAGGTTCCTCAAATGATGAAGATATCAAAGCCAATAGATGACCCGGTTTATCCCTTCTGGGGAATCCTGGCTACAGCGTTTTACGCAGGAATTTTTTACTGGGGTATAGATCAGGTCAATGTGCAACGTGCCTTGTCCGCCAAAGATCTGCACAATGCCCGCTGGGGAGCTATGTTGGCTACCGCATTGAAATTGTTGCCTATCTTTATTTTCGCTCTGCCGGGAGTAATTGCATTTGCACTTTTCCCCAACGAATTGCAAGGCGATGGCACTAAACAAACTTTTGTGCTGTTGCTTAATAAATTGCTTCCTACGGGCGTTAGGGGCCTTTTGCTCGCTGCCCTGGCCGCGGCACTTATTAATTCCCTTATTGCCGTTTTGAATTCAGTTTCAACCCTGGTTGTGAGGGATTTTGTGCTGGAATTTAAACCAAATATTTCTGAGAAAAGGCAGGTATTACTTGGCCGTTACGTGATAGTTTGTGTCATGCTTCTCGGACTTGGTGCTGCTTATCTCGTTTATAAAAATGATGAGGGATTGTATAAATACCTGCAGACAATATCCGCTTATCTGGTTGTTCCAGTTTTCCCTGCAATTTTCTTTGGAATTGTCAGCAAGAAAGTGACCATGAAAGGAGCAATTGCTTCTGTGATGGTAGGGGTATTACTCGCTACTATCTTTGTTATAGATCAATTGATGGGAGCCGATGTGGGCAAACAGTTCTTCCCGATTTTGCACCATAAAATGACGCTTAATTTCGGCTTCAGGGGGCTCTGGGCAGAGATCCTCATTACGGCTGTATTGTTTGCCGTATCCGCTTTCACGGAGAAAACTGCTCCTGAGAAACTCGAGAAAACCACCATTAACTATTCCAAAGGAGTTGCCAAATTTGAAGGAATAACCGACTGGCGATTGCACTGGAGCATTTTAGCGCTGATCACTCTGTTTTTATATGTTTGGCTGAGCTAGAAAATCTATCAATATTAGCAATCCCTCATGATGTGGAACCTCGATCATGAGGAGTTGCTGTTTTTATGCCTGAAGTCTCTTTGATATGAGATTTTCTGGTTAGTTTTCAATAACCCCTCCTATTTTTTATTTTGGTAATTTTAAGGTAATTTTAATCCGGAAATGGATCCGGCTAAACTAAATGAACTGATTTTGGCTCTCCGTAAAGGGGAGAAATATGCCTATTTGGAGGTTTACAATGACTTTTACGGAGTGATGTACCATTTAACCCTTCAATATCTGCATGATGCCAAAATTTCTGAAGAGATCGTACAGGATACATTTGTGAAGCTTTGGGAAATAAAGGAAACTTTAAACGAGCAGTTTAACCTTCGGAATTTCCTTTATACCATTACCAAGAACAACTGCCTGAATTATCTCAGGAACCAGAAAATTATACTGAAACATCAGGAGAACCTCAAGTATCTTGAAATGCAATTCAATTACGAAGCATTGGAAAAGCTTGGGAATTACATTGAGTTTGAAGAGCTGCGTCAAAAAATCGATCTCGCAATTGCCTCCTTGCCCGATGAAATTAGGGAGACTTTCCTGTTGAGCCGGTTTGAAGAGCTGCAATACAAAGAAATTTCAGAGAGATTGACTATCAGTGTAAAAACAGTTGAAGCCCGAATGACCAAGGCATTGAAAATCCTCCGCTCGGAATTAAAAGATTTTCTCGCAATTATTTGCCTAATTACCAATATTTTATCATAAGACAGAAAGAAATCGATCACTTTTTTCGATTTTTTGATAGGGTCGGAAAGGGTTTGCGTGTATAGTTATCAATTCAGGGAAAAATGACAGAAGAAATTTTCGTCAAAGTATTAAATGATTCGGCTACCGAGGCCGAAAAAAGCAGTTTCTATCAGGAACTGGAAGAAAACAGTGCCATGCGTGAACAGTTTTTACAATACAAAAGCCTCTACGCTGTTTCAACATTTCGGGATACTAACAACATCGAAAATTCAAATGATCGCTTTGAAAGTATCTGGAAACACTTGCATCCTGGCAGGAAGCTTACATTCATTAACTTGTGGTACCGTTACGCGGCCATTGTAATTGTAACACTTGCTATCAGTTTCCTGGTTCAATATCTGATTAACAACAATAAATCGGGCAATGAAATTGTTGAACAAGTTGAGTACACTTCTGAAAAGGGGTCTGTCTCGACGATTCATTTGGCGGATGGTTCTGCGATTTGGTTAAGTTCGGCATCAAGGATCAAAATTCAAAAGAGGTCAAACGGAGAGATGTCTGCCCAAATGCATGGGGAAGCTTATTTCGATTTGGTTCCCAGCCACAAAAGGAAGTTCTCTGTTGATATGGGAACTTTTAAAGTAAAGGATATTGGTACGAAGTTCAATATCAGGTCTTATGGAGATGAAGCAGGCGTTTACACATCGCTGGTTGAAGGTAAAATTGAGTTTTTATCAATGTCAGATCAATCGCTACTGATCATGAAAACCGGTGAGTACATGACATTTGATAAGCAATCAAAGAAAATGATGGTATCGGCACAAGATCCTACCATCGCATGTGCTTGGAAGGATGGAAAGTTTGTCTTTATTGATAAAACGCTGAAGGAGATCTGTCACGATCTTGAAAATTGGTACAATGTAAAGATTGTCATTGAAAATAAAGCCCTGGCAGACACCAGGTACACAAGTGTAATAAAACGAACCACTACCATTAAATTGGTGCTGCAAATGCTCGCTTTAACTGATAAGATAAATTACAAAATAACAGATAAAAAGGAGGGAAACGACGTCGTAATGATCTATTAAAAAAGGGTACACCCGTGGAGGGGTGCACCCGATTTCAGTCATCGAAACTGATTTCAGTCAGTTTCTAATTTTAACTAAAACACATTTCAAAGTTATGAAAAAAAGTGATGATTTGCTGTGTATTATACAGCAAAGATGGAAAAAAACTATCCGAATTATGAAATTAACTGTAGGTCTTATTTTTTTTGCTTTGATCTCTGTAACCGCGGGGAATTCATACAGCCAGACAGCCCGAATCAGTCTGAATATGAAAAATGCAAATATTGTGGATGTTTTTAGGGAAATAGAACGGAACAGTGAGTTCGGTTTTTTCTTTAAAAGTGAGGAGCTAAACCTTGAATCACGCAAATCCATTAATGTTAAGGATGCTACAATTGATGAGGTTCTCAAGAAAATTCTTGATGAAGGCTTCTCCTATAAAATCCTCGATAGAAATATAGTGGTCACAAAGGGATCCCTTGATGCAATGCAACAAGACAAAAAAATTAATGGCAGAGTAACTGATTTATCCGGAACTCCGCTGCCTGGAGTTTCCATCGTTATAAAAGGGACTTCAACAGGGATTATCACGGATGCCAATGGAAACTTTAAGCTTTCTAATTTAGCGGCAGGAACAACTCTGGTATTCTCATTTGTAGGAATGAAAATGCAAGAAATAAGAATAACGGATCAAACTTTCATTGCAGTAAAGATGGAGGAAACAACAATCGGCGTGGAAACGGTGGTTGTAACGGCACTTGGTATTAAACGCTCTGAGAAAGCCCTTGGTTATGCTGTTCAGAAGGTCTCTGGAGAGAGCTTACAGAAAGTTTCGGGTGTTGACCTTGCGACCTCTTTGACTGGTAAGGTAGCAGGACTTTTGGTTAAAAACTCAACCGATTTTGCAGTTGCACCAGAGCTTACTATACGTGATGAGAAACCTTTATTGGTGATAGACGGCGTTGCTTATGAGAATAAAACACTGAGCGATATATCCTCCGAAGACATTGAATCGATGAGTGTACTGAAGGGGGCAACCGCATCGGCTCTTTATGGTTTTCGTGGAGCAAACGGAGCCATTATGGTAACAACCAAAAATGGCAGTTCAAATAAATCGGGAATTACGATAGATGTTGCATCAAATACAATGTTTACTGCAGGATTTTTAGCTATCCCTGAAAAACAAAGCGTCTATGGTCGTGGCAGTAACGGTACTTATGATAAATATTCTGATAGCGCATGGGGAACATTGATGGACGGAACAATCCGAAATCAATGGGATCCTTTTTTAATGGATTACAGGGACTACCCCTATCTGCCTGTAGGGAAAAATAACTTTCATAATTTCCTGGAACAAGGTTATGTAACCAACAATAACGTGAATATTGCATTTAAAGGAGATATCGTATCCCTTAGAAGTTCAGTTAGCTGGATGGAAAATAAAGGACAATACCCTAATTCAAAATTGGATAAATACACTTACACTTTTGGGGGAGACATCAATCTGGATAGGTTAAAATTGAGTTCAAATTTATCGTACGCTAAAAAAGAATCTCCCAACATGGGGTCTAACGGATATACCTCGTACGATCCAATGTATTCGTTACTAATCTGGTCAGGAACTGATTATAATATTCTGGACTACAAAAATAATTATTGGCTGAAAAAAAATGAGGTGCAAAACTTCACTTATCGGTGGGGTTCGAATAATCCTTATTTCGACAGATATGAAAGAACGAATGAGGTTTCACGAGATATTTTTAATGCCGATGTATCCGCGAGTTATGAATTGGCCAATTGGTTGAAAGCTAGTATTCGTTCAGGTCTTGATTTTTACATAGATAAGGGGGATCAAAGGGTTTCACAGGGTTCATATACTTCAACTGGTAATACACCTATACCTGGTAACCCCTGGACATGGAATGGTGCATGGACAGGAGCTTATAATACAGGTCAAACCCAGGGAATCAGTATGAATAATGATCTTCTGTTTACCGGAGATAGATCATTTAATAAATTCAAGGTGGAATATCTTGCCGGAGGAACGTTATACTTGAAAAAAAACAACAACATGTTCGCTAATACGGTGGGTGGTATTTCAGTGCCAGGTTTTTTCTCGTTAAAAGCATCGGTAAATCCCGCCTATGTATCGCAGAGCACCGATCATCAACAGGTAAATTCCCTATATAGCCGTGTAGCTTTATCCTGGAATAAAATGGTATTTATAGAAGCAACTGGTCGTAATGACTGGAGTTCAACATTGTCAGCCACAACCCGTTCATACTTTTATCCCTCTGTAGCTAGTAGTTTCGTAGTTTCAGAACTTCTGCCAGCAACAAAGAATTGGCTTGACCTACTGAAGGTTAGAGGTTCATGGACCGAGTCAAAGGGTATGCCATCCGTTTATGAAATTAATAGTGCTTTTACGATTAACAGTGGTACTTGGGGTACTCTGAATGGAGCAACTGCACCTTCAAGTTTATATCCTCGCGTCATCATTCCATCGAGTGCAAATACATTTGAGGCAGGATTACAAAGTATGGTTTTTAAAAATCGGTTGATGATTGATGCATCCTATTATGATAAAAAAATGTACGATGGGATTACAACTGGGCCATTGTCGCCTGCATCAGGGTATACGGGCGTTTTAATTAATACCGCAGAAGTAACTAATCGTCGTGGTTGGGAGCTGACAGTTAACGGTTCACCAATAAAAGGAAAAGATTGGCAATGGGATTTAGGCATCAACTGGTCGACCTATAAGCGTATTTATACCAGGCTGGATTCTACCTATTCAAACAAAAAACCATGGATAAAAGTTGGTGAACGTGTCGATGCACTTGCCAGCAGAGACCTTCTGCGTAGTCCTTCAGGCGATCTTATATATAATAATGGAAGACTTCAATATAGCCAGTATGATTCAAATTTTGGATGGACCGATCCTGATTGGATTTGGGGTGCAAATACTAGTGTAAAGTATAAGAATTTCAGTTTATTTCTATCTGTTGATGGTGTCGTTGGTGGAATTATGAACACAAGGACCGAAAGTTACATGTGGCAATCAGGAGTTCATCCAGGTTCTCTTACAGAAGCCAGGGCAAAAGACGTAGCCACTCCTGGTTCCAAAAACTTCTTGGGTCAGGGAGTCAAAGTTGTATCAGGCACGGTTACTTATGATGCTGTTGGTAACATTACCAGCGACACTCGTACGTTTGCACCCAATGACGTTTATACTACTTATCAGCAATACATAATAGATCTGCACAGCAGTAGTGCCTGGGGTGGCAATGGAAGTCCTGCTGATACCTACTCCAAGACTTTCTTAAAACTACGCGAGATATCTTTAACTTACAATGTTCCAGGTAAGTTTTTGCACGGAGTGGCAAAGGCTGCAACAATAAGTTTTGTAGGACAAAATGTGCTGTTATGGGCAAAAAATTTCAAATATTCAGACCCTGATGGAGGTACTGAAGATTTCTCAGACCCGTCAGTAAGGTATCTTGGAGGTAATATCAAATTTACATTTTAATCAAACTAAGATGAAAAACTTTAAGTATATATTTTTAACAGTATTATCTTTTTCAATTGTAAGTTCATGCAGCAAGTTTGAGGATTATAATACTAACCCGAACGTGCCAACTACCGTTTCACCCGATATGCTCGCTACTCAGATACTAAAAGATACATATCGGTTCTGGAATCCCAACCAGTACGATTTCTCTTCAGCAAACTTGTGGTGTAAGCATACAGCAGTTCTTCAAACCAACCCAAACCCAAACCAATATTATTATTCTTATTGGCCTTACGGTGGATTCGATTCGTATAAAAAGCTGACTGATCTCAAGCGGATGGTCGAATTTGCTAAAGGGACTCAATCTGAATCTTCGTTTCAGGGTTTAGCATTATTCATGAAAGCTTCTTATGGTTATGGGATGACACTGGATATGGGCGATGTGCCGTATTCTGAAGCAGGGAAAGCTGAGGAAGGAATAACCAAGCCTAAGTACGACAAGCAAGCCGATGTATTCGTGGAAGTCTTGGGCGATCTCAAAGCTGCAGAGGCCTATTTTGCAAAGGGGAAAAATTTTGATGGGGACATCATGTTGGGAGGCTATGCGACCAAATGGCAAAAACTTTGTAATGCAATGCAATTGAAGATTTTACAAACCATAAGTAAAAAAATTACCGCAGAACAGAAAACCCGGTTTGCAGCCATAGTAGCCGCAAATAATTTAATGACCGGGAATGATGATAATTTTCAATTAGAGTATTCTGAAAATCCAAATTCAACCCATCCTTTCTGGAATGGGGAAGACATGCGAATTTATGTTGGCGTTTCAAAATTAGTGGTAGATGAATTAAAGAGGCTGAAAGACCGTAGGTTGTTTTATTTCGCAGAGCCAGCAGAATATTTAATTGCTGGTGGTAAGCTTGAATCTGATTTTGATGCTTATGAAGGTGCCCCTACCGAATTATTAGCGGAACAACTGGCACTTAATAACCAGGCTGGTAAATATTCTTTGATCAATAAACGCTACGTTGCAAATAAAGCAGGGGATCCTATGATAAAATTTACCTATGCAGAACAGTGTTTCATTATTGCCGAAGCAATAGAGGAAGGCTGGGTCACCGGAAATGCAAAGGATTACTACGAAAATGGAGTTAAAGCAATGCTCAGGTACTATATGAGCTTACCCTCAGCGGCCACGGGTACTCATGGAATGGCTATTAATCAGGCCTATATTGATAATTATTTTACAGGTGCTGCCGCTTATGCGACAGCTGGGACTAAAACCGATCGTTTGCACCAGATATGGATACAAAGATGGCTTATAGATTTTTTTCAGGGGAATGGATTAAATTATCCTCAATTTCTCCGCACAGGATACCCCAGCTTCCCTCTTAATCCGGCCACCAGTATGAATCCTGATGATAAAACAGTATTTCCTAAACGGTGGAAGTACCCAACCGGGGAACAAGGAACTAACCCGATAAATTATAAAAAGGCTATTGATGAGCAATTTGGTGGATTTGATGGGATTAACCAAGCTCCGTGGTATTTAAAGTAGGACATAAAATCATACCTGGTCCATAACCGATTTTTTAAAATGCAGTTTTGAGGTGCAAAATTAAAATGGAGGAGTCATGCTGTGCCTCCTCCATTTTTTTGATTTTCAAAGGGTTTGATTACTTGGTTTTCAAAGAAGATGAGCAGGTAAATTACTTTAAATTAAGTACTTATTATTCATTTGGTTTGATGCTGGTATTGCACTTTTGTTTTGAAAGGACAGAAGTTTTAATTTATGGCAATTGGGTTTGCCATGGAGGAATGGTGTCATTTCAATAAAATCAATACATGTTACGCTTAAACTGTTGTACTATTCGGAACAGGCAAGAATCACAAATATTACACATTAATAAATGATGATAATGAAACTTATTTATTGTTTATTCTTGATCGGATGCTTATCCCTTCAAAGTATTTACGGGCAAGGAACTGCTTCGACTCCCGGCAAAGGGATGAAATTAATTTGGAGCGACGAGTTTAATGTAAATGGATTACCTGATTCTACCAAGTGGGGCTATGATGTTGGAGGCCACGGCTGGGGGAATGCAGAAAAACAGTTCTATTTGGCAAAATCGTTGGAAAACTCGTTTGTAAAGGATGGCAAACTGCATATCGTGGCTTTGAAAAAGGATTATGATATGCAGCACTACACCTCAGCAAAACTAACAACATATAAAAAAATTGCGCTTCAATATGGCCGGATAGAAATAATGGCAAAATTGCCTGCCGGGAAAGGTACCTGGCCTGCTATTTGGATGCTTCCTGAAAGCATTATGGATAAGGCTGAAAAATGGCCTCTCTGTGGCGAAATTGATATCATGGAGCACGTAGGGAAGAACCCGAATTCCATTCATGTATCACTGCACTCCCAATTGTACAATCATATCAAAGGCACTCAGGTAACCTATTTCGAAAAATTGGATGATGTGTGTAATACTTTCCATGAGTACGCCATTGAGTGGACACAACAGTACATCAAATTCTATATTGACGGCAAATTATTCTATGCATCCTATAAAGGCGAAGATGGAAGAGTGGCAACCAATGAAGGTTGGCCTTTTGACAAGCCTTATTTCTTAATTCTAAATCTTGCCATCGGTGGAGGTTGGGGAGGCGAAATAGATGATTCAATTTTCCCTTGTGAGATGCTGGTGGATTATGTCCGGATTTATTCCAATAAGTAATCCAACCATAAAGTCATTTTTTGGCTGAACGGAAATAAGGAAAGTGTTGTGAGAAGTGTCATTAATGGGAAAGGAGGAAGTGTTAGTAGTTCGAACAGGAAGGTTGCAGTGGAGTAATTTTTCAATATATTGGATAGAGATTTGAGGCAAAACCCTTTAATATCCATCTTATTACATTCTTCAAATTATATCCGTCATTTTTAAAGGGATTTAATTGGAATTGTTGAAATCTGAGTTTCTTTGACTTCTAAATTCAAAATCTATTGTTACTTTAGATAGATTAATTAATGTTGGATTTTGAAAAAAGAGACATTCAAACTAACCATGAAAAACAATTCAGGAATTACTACCTTTCCCAGTGTGATGCTGGCATTTCTGTTGCTTTTGGTATTTCCTTGCCAAAGTCAAACGATAAACGGAACTTCGGGATGGCCCAAAGTGACAAAAGAGACCAAACCTTGGGCCCGGTGGTGGTGGATGGGAAGCGCCGTTGATGAGCCAAATCTCGTTGATCTGATTTCCAGGTATGGGAAAGCCGGCTTCGGCGGACTGGAAATTACCCCAATTTATGGAGCGGTGGGTTATGAGGGGAAATACCTCTCATTCCTTTCTCCGGAATGGATGAAGATGCTCGATGTTTCGGTCAGGGAGGCGCGTAGAAACGGCATGGGTATCGATATGAATACAGGAACCGGCTGGCCTTTCGGCGGACCGCAGATTAATACCCAAAATGCGGCAGCCAAAATGATCCTGCAAAAATATTCTGTTCCTGTAGGGGGAAAACTTTCAGAAAAGATTGTCCCGACAGACAAACGGCAACTGGAGGCCGGAGCTTTTCTGCAGGCCGTCACCGCTTATGGGAAGGATGGTAAAATTGAGGATCTGACCTCCCTGGTGAAACCCGACGGAACGCTGTCGTGGGTGGCGGAAAAGCAGGATTGGGAGATCTATGCTGCCTTCTGCGGAAAGACACTTCAGAAAGTGAAACGGGCAGCTCCGGGAGGTGAAGGACTCACCTTCGATCATTTTTCAAAAGAGGCGCTCACACGCTATCTGTCACGGTTCGACTCCGCTTTTAACAAATCCAATCATGGGGTGGGATCGTTTTTTAATGACAGTTATGAAGTTTACGGCACCAACTGGTCGGCCTCTATTTTTAAGGAATTTGAACAAAGGAGAGGTTATTCCCTGCAGCCTTATCTGCGTGAACTGGCTGAAAAACTTCCTCTGTCCGATATCTCCCGACGGGTTCAGTGTGATTACCGCGAGACAATTTCAGATATGCTGCTTGAGAACTTCACGCAAACCTGGGCCAATTGGGCGCATGGCAAGGGCAGTCTCACCCGAAACCAGGCGCACGGTTCGCCGGGCAACCTGCTGGATCTTTATGCTACCGTGGATATTCCGGAGTGCGAGACATTTGGGAGCAGTCATTTTGATATTCCCGGCCTTCGCCGCGACAGCGCCGATGTCCGCAATGTGGACCCCGATCCGGTGATGATGAAATTTGCCTCTTCAGCTGCCAATGTTTCAGGTAAGATTCTGACTTCAAGTGAGACATTTACCTGGCTGGGAGAACATTTTAAGGTTGCGTTTTCGCAGTGTAAACCCGAAGTGGAACAAGCGTTTCTGGCCGGAGTGAACCATGTTTATTATCATGGAACAGCCTATTCTCCGGCTAACGCAGGATGGCCCGGCTGGCTTTTCTATGCCTCTGTCGAGTTTTCTCCTTCCAACAGTTTCTGGCCCCATATCAACGGATTGAACCAATACATTACGCGCTGCCAAACGATTCTTCAAAGCGGATTAGCCGACAATGACCTTTTGATTTACTGGCCGGTTTACGATGTCTGGATGAAACCAGAAAGCGCCGATCTGCAACTGACCATTCACTCCATCGACCGCTGGCTCTATCCAACGCCATTTTGCAAGGACATCAAGGAGTTGACAAAGCAGGGATATTCGCTCGATTATGTTTCTGACAGATTGCTCAGCGGATTGTCCGTGAAAGACGGGCTGATCTCCACCAAATCCGGAAGTACCTACCGTACGCTGGTGGTTCCTGCCAGTCAGCACATGCCGGTCCCGACCCTGAAACGGATTCTGGAACTGGCTGGTCAGGGGGCTGAAGTAATTTTTGAGCAAATGCCCGAAGATGTTCCCGGACAGAACAACCTGGCAGAAAGAAGGGCTCAGCAGAAAGAGTTGCTAAATTCTATTCAGTGGGTTGGAATAGCTGGGAATGTCAAATCAGCCAAAGTTGGAAAAGGTGGGATCCTGCAGTCCAACCAGGTTCAAATTGCCCTTGAATCGAAAAATATCATGCGGGAAACCCTGCTTGACTCGGGTCTCAAATACATCCGCAGAAAATGTGACCAGGGCATTTATTATTATTTGGTCAACCATTCCGCAAAAACCATCGATGGCTTTGTTCCCCTCAACGAAAAAGGGAACAGTTGCCTGTTGCTTGATCCCCAGTCGGGATCAGCAGGAACAGCTCAAATCAAAACAGACAAAAGCCAGTTGAATGTCCGCCTGCAAATGCGGCCGGGAGAGGCGATGTTTGTACTGGTTTCGTCAAAAAGCCTAAAAGCGGGCTCCTGGAAATATTTCGGGAAAGCCACGGCCCCGATTGAAATTTCCGGATCCTGGAATTTGAAATTTACTCAGACTGGCGTTAATCTGCCGGCCACTTCGGAACTCAAACAATTGGTCTCATGGACGGAACTTCCTGACAAATTGGCCAACAACTATTCCGGATCAGCGGTGTACAAGACAACTTTTAATCTGGGAGATAAAGTAAATGGTGAATATTTGCTCGATCTTGGCAAGGTATGCGAAAGCGCCCGGGTGTGGGTCAATGGGAAAGATGCCGGAATTCTCTGGAGCATTCCTTTCACCACCAAAATCGGTCACTTGCTTAAATCCGGAGCGAATACGATCGAAATTGAAGTGGCCAACCTGATGGCCAACCGCATAAGGCAGATGGACCAGCAAAAGGTGGTTTGGCGAAATTACCATGAAATAAATTTTGTGAACATTGATTACAAACCGTTTGATGCAGCAGGCTGGAAACCAATGCCATCAGGATTGCTTGGACCAGTAACCATCACGCAGTTTCAAAATAATTGAACCAAGACCTTCAAGGTTTTCAAAACCTTGAAGGTCTTTACAATATCAGAAACGCCATTCTGTTTAGATTATCAAGATTTTTATATATTCCGATTTTGATATGTATAGATTATTTTGTTTTCTATACAAAAGAAATTATCTTTGTATAGATATTTAATATTTCTTTACAAATGGAAACGTGGAGATTAACTGAACTTCCTTTAAAAGTAGACCTGGAAACCAAAAGGGTTTTAAAAAGTTTACCATCCGCCTATGCTGCTTTGGCCGAGTTGAAAGCCATTGCATCAACTATACCAAATCAGAATATTCTGATCAACACCCTTGGACTTCAGGAAGCCAAAGACAGTTCAGCAATCGAAAATATTATTACAACACACGATGATTTGTATAAATCAGGATTAAACTTTGATTCGTTCAAATCGCTCAGTGCAAAGGAGGTACAGAATTATATTTCTGCGTTAAAAAGAGGATTCGAATTGGTCTCTGAAAGTGGGCTACTGACCAACAGGACGATTCTACAAATACAGGAGGTATTGGAGGATAACAACGCCGGATTCAGAAAATTACACGGAACTGCATTAAAAAGTACAGTGTCCGGGGATACTGTTTATACGCCGCCACAGGATTATGAGGAAATCATGCGATTAATGTCCAATCTTGAAAAATATATCAATGATTCTGAGATGTGTGAATTTGACCCATTGGTTAAATTGGCAATCATACATTTTCAATTTGAGGGCATACACCCATTTTATGACGGGAATGGACGGACAGGCAGGATCATAAACATACTTTACCTCATATTGGAAAAACTTCAATCACTTCCGATTTTGTATCTAAGTAGCTATATCATAAAGCACAAACCGGATTACTACCGATTTTTACAAAACGTACGTGATGAAAATTTGTGGGAAGAATGGATACTTTTCATGATCAAAGGAGTTGAGGAGACTGCAAGGGAAACAATAGCCCTGATCATAAATATCAAAGGATTAATGCTTGATTACAAGAACCGGTTAAGGGACAACTACAAATTCTATAGCCAGGATTTACTAAATAATCTGTTCAAGCATCCTTATACAAAAATTGAGTTTGTAGTCAATGACCTGGGCGTTTCAAGACTGACTGCCGCAAACTATTTAAACAAACTTTCTGAGGACAAAATGCTTCGAAAGGAGAAACTGGGAACCGGAAATTATTATATCAACCAGGAACTATTTGACTTATTAACGAAAAGATAAACACATGAAAATTCTCCTCTCCCTCCTTCTGATTTGCCTGTTCAGCCTCGGTATGCAAGCCCAAAAAATCAACGATTCCACCACGCCCCTCCATTTGATGGCGCCCAATTACGATACCCCTTACGGAAAACCCGACGAGAAGGGTATCACGGTAGTGCTGGATAGAATTTATAACTATCTTAATCAAACTACCCCGATGGTTCTGATTGACAAGGTGACAAAGGCCGAAGTAGATGGTAAGGTTTACGGACCGATGGTCTGCCTGGCCTGGAACGCTGTTGCCGGCAAAGTCAATGAAAAAGGTCAGGTAGAAGGAACTTGCGTTGGTACCGGTATGGGTTTTGACCCTGCATTCTATTATTACCGCCCCATAAATGTTTATGCGGCCCATGGTTATGGCCCGGTTTTGCTGGCAGGTGCGGAGATGATCGAATTGGTTAAAACCCATAAAATAGAGATAAACGATAGTGCAGTTCAATTGTATGACAAATAATTATTGGAATATGATGAAAATCAGATAGTTCTCATTTTTTCTTCGACTTCCTTTGTGTTAGGATTTTAAAAATTTCACCACAAAGGGCACGAAGGACTGAACAAAGGATCACAAAGTACACCACAAAGGAAACACAAAGGTTGTGATCGGAATGTGGTTTTACTTGCTACCCGCATTGGTCCAAATGATCGCCTGTTTGAGGAGCTTTCTGAAATTTGCATCCTGAAAGGTTGGTGCGGCATGTCCGCTTTGAAGGGTAACGACCCTTGCCTTGCCATAGTACAAGGCCCAGCCGATGACGGGATTGCTCGATTTTTCGGTAGTGGTTAAGAGCGGTTCAACTCCGTTTGCCACATAATATCCTTTGTAGGTTTCATCGAAGGCTTCATAATCCTTCACCCCTTTTGTGACAGGGTGTTTTTTCTTCACCACATTGACCATGAAGTGAATGTCGTGAATGTAGGTGCAGGCCGCATATTCTTTGCCATCCACGGTAGTGGGTTTATGAAAATACTTTCCTCCAACGATGTTCCAGTATTCCGGCCATTCGTCGAAGGCGCAGATGCTGTGGTGAAGTACAACCAATGGTTTGCCTTCCCTGATGCATCCGGCGAATATTTTTTCCTGCTCTTGAGTAATCTTCTGCCACATGTGGTAGAAAACCAGAACGTCGTAATTCCCCCTGTTTTCAGGAAGAAACTGATCGAAGGCAGCCGGAAATTCCACTACCTGGCTGGTAATATCCTTACCCAGGCTGGCTAGCATTTCATTAAACGGAGCTTTGTCGTAGCCGTGGCCGCCTGTCACAACAAGGATTCTGATGGGTTTTTTGGCATCCGTTGACACGGGGGCCAAGATCAGGATCGAAAAAATAAGGACCGAAAGAGCAAGAAGGGTTTTCATAAGTCTGGTAATTTAATCAATATCTAAAAATAATCACAATCTTCTTATGTTGTTGACGAAAGGCATAAATTGTAGGAAACGGGATATTTAAAAACAGAGGGGATGACTAAAAATCATCCCCTCTGTTTTTGCTCCTTCAATTTATGAGAACTCTTTACATCATTCCCTTTGGCCCTTTGAATCATTTCCATTGCCTCATTCCATGTTTGAAAAGGTCGAATTTCAGCTTTTGCTCATCCGTCAGTTGTGCACGCAGGTCCAAACGATTTTTAGTCTGGATCTTGGCCATCTCAACACGGATTCCACCAATTTTTTCAATGTTCTTGTTGATGGCGCCAAAATCGGGTTTTTCAGCAGTCACAAGCGTTTTTTGATGTGCTTCGGCCTCTCCCAGTGCATTCCGAAGAGGTTGAAGTTGCTTTTGTGTAGCCATCATATTTGCTTTGAATGCCGACCACCACTCCGTGTAACTTACCAAAAGCCACACATTCGCTCATCATCCTGACTACCTGATCCACTGCTTCAGCACGCGATAATCCTTTCGGATCAGCCGCTCCGGAAAAAACGCGGATCACGGGTGCTCCTATCTTTTCAGCGGCGATGATCCATTTTTTGACCAGATCGACACTCGCTTTCAACTTAGCAGGATCCTGTTCCGTGAAATCATTGCGAACACCGGTGCCACTGATCTCAACGCCAAGTAGATATGCTTTCTGCTTGATGTGGTAGAGATATTCATCTGAAGGTACTTCCGGGTAACCGGGAAAATAATAAGCGGTCAGATCAACAGCATCAATCTGGTTGAGCGCACAAAATTCGATCAGTTGGTCGAGGGTCATCTAATCTATATAAACCAGCTCATCATCAACACCGTCAAAATCCCGACCACGCCGATGGCTGATTCCATTAAAGTCCAGGTTTGGAAGGTCTGTTTCACGGATAATCCAAAATACTCTTTGAACATCCAGAATCCCGAGTCGTTGAAGTGAGACCACATCACACTGCCTGCACCCGTAGCCAGCACCATCAATTCGGGTGAGGCTCCGGTTTGCTGCAAAATCGGGAGCATGATGGGGGCGGTTGTGAGTGTGGCAATGGTGGCCGATCCAATCGCTAGTCTGAAAATGGAGGCTACCACGAAAGCCATCAGATATGGGTTCATGTGAAAAGTATCCGAAATGGATCGGATGTAGGCAATCACATTGCTGTCTTTCAGTACTTGCGAGAAACCACCGCCTGCTGCGATGATCAAGACAATCATCGAAACGGCACCGATAGAGCTTGATGCGGTGGCCATTACTTTGTCCATCGAATTGCCTTTTCTTAGTCCAA
Source organism: uncultured Tangfeifania sp. (assembly GCA_964358545.1). Classification (GTDB taxonomy): domain Bacteria; phylum Bacteroidota; class Bacteroidia; order Bacteroidales; family Prolixibacteraceae; genus CAINVV01. The sequence continues at coordinate 20,864 of CAYHQN010000056.1, forward strand.
GTGTGAAAACAGCGACAATTACGGCCGTAAACAGCGCAACGTTGGCATCGCTAAGGAATTTGAAGAATGTGAGAAGCAATGCCAAAGCGCTGGCCGGGTGACTGATCCATCCATTTTCGGTAAAATGCTGCAAATAAAATCCGGTGATGCTGTCGATGCCAAGTTTGGTGAGTTCCGATTTCGCGGGAGGTACTCCGACGATGATATCCGTTAGCGCTCCGAGAAGCATTAATATAATTGGGGTAATTGCGCACAAAATACTGATTCCCAGTCCGGGGAGTTCACTCTTTTCGAAATGTCTCTCTTTGAAGAGTTCGGGTGGCGGCACCAGTTTAATATTTTTAAAAAAGCGGGAGAGCCAGATTCCCCCAATCAGGCAACTGGGAACCATCGGGACCAACCCATAGAGTAGTACTTTGTTGACATTGGCCTCATAAATGAATGAAACATAGGTTGGTGCAGGGTGGGGAGGTAGAAAGCAATGGGTCACTGACAGCGAAGATAAAAGAGGAATGGCCAGCCACAAAAGCGGTAAGCGGGTGATGACGGCGAAGGTAAAAATGAGCGGGATCAGCACCAGGAAACCGGCATTGTACATCATCGGCAATCCGACAAAAAAGCCGGTAATCATCAGTGCATACTGAATATTCCTTAATCCCATGAGGTCGATCATCCGAAAGGCGATGGTGTGCGCCGCGCCGCTCTCCTCCAGGATCTTTCCAAGCATTGCCCCAAAGGCCAGGATCAGGAGCACTTTACTCATGGTGTCTCCTACACCTTTTAGAACGGAATCCAGGATGTCCAGCAGGTTCATATGGCTTAACAGACCTACTGCAAAAGAGGTAATCAAAAGCGCCAGAAAAGCATGGAGTTTAAATTTGCCGATCAGGATCAAAAGGATCACAAATCCGATTCCGACAATAAGAAGGGGCATGATAGTTTGGTTGAAAAATTTGAGCTAAAGGTAAAAATTATCTAACATCCTTTGAGTTTAGCACTTTTATCAATTCTTCTTCGTGGGAAAAGCCTACATGACGCGAAAATTCCTTACCGTTTTCATCAAAGAATACCTGCGTAGGTATCGAATTGCATCCGCATCCGCCGCTGGGTATATTGCTATCAATTGGTAATCCTTGTGCTTTCCACATTGTAATCCCTCCTTCAAGGTTGGCAACATTGGGGAACCCCTGTCTGTTAAGTAAATTGGCAACTTTAACGCTTCGAATCCCTCCCTGGCAGATCAAGATAATATTCTGCGCCTTGGTAATATAGGGTAACCGATCCATAATCACCGACATAGGATGGTTTAAGACGCGATCAAGCGGGATTTTTTCCAGCCTGACTTCGCTAAGTTCGCGGACATCAATCAATACAGCATCCCCTGCTTCAACGGCTTTAAGTGCATGTACTGGGGTTATATGCCTTACGCCTTCAATATGAAAGGTTTGTAGGGTTGGTCTTTCAGTTGTTTGCATTTTTTAAAAGATATAGTTAAACAAATATCCAACGATCATGATACCGAATCCGACAATGCCGATAAAGGTGAATATCAACGGTAGTTTCAAAACTTTTCTAAGTATCACCATTTCAGGAAGTGACAAACCAATGACCGACATCATAAAAGCCAAAGCAGTTCCGAGTGAAGCTCCTTTTTCGATCAGCACTGAAACAATCGGAACAATTCCTGCAGCATTGGAATAGAGTGGAATACCTATTAAAACTGAAAGAGGAATAGAATACCATGCCGATTTGCCCATCAGCGATGCCATAAATTCTTCCGGTACATATCCATGTGCTCCGGCGCCTACGAGAATTCCAAGTGCGACATAGATCCAAACTTTACCAACAATTTCTTTTACGGCTCCATATCCGAGATGGATACGTTTTGCAAAGGTCAATTTTTCTTCTTCAATTCCACTGTTGCCCATTTGTGTTTGATACACCCAGGGTTCTACCCATTTTTCCAGTTTAAGCAGACCAATTACCCAACCGGCCAGGATAGCAATGGCCAGTCCGGTTCCGACATAAATTGCGGCAACCTTCCAGCCAAACAAACCATATAAAAGTATGACAGCAACTTCATTGATCATGGGGGCTGCAATCAGAAATGAGAATGTAACACCTAGCGGAACTCCCGATTCGATGAATCCTAAAAACAACGGGATAGCGGAACAAGAACAAAATGGGGTGACAATCCCCAGGGTTGCAGCCATTACATTGCCAGTAAATGTTTTCTTACCTTCCAGCGCTTTGCGGGTACTTTCGGGCGTGAAAAATGTACGGATAATTCCCACAATGAAGATGATCAGAGTAAGCAAAAGCATGACCTTTGGGAACTCGAATAGGAAAAACCGCAAAGCTTCAGTAAGATGTTCTCCTTTTGTCATTCCAAATACAGAGTCAATGAACCAATCTGCCACAGGTTGGAGGTTATGGTAAATCATGTACCAGATTGGTAACAGTAAAACTAGTAGGTAAAATTTTCTCTGTAAATTCATGCGTTTCATAATAACCTGAATATTATATAATAAAACCCCACAACAATAAACAAAATTGAGACCATCCGCCGGAACCAGATTTCAAAATTCTTCACTTTGTTGTAGGCTATTCCTATGGAACCAACTGAGAAGGCCAGCATCCACGAAAAGATGATAACAGGAATCCCCGTAGCCAGGGCAAAAACTACCGGTAAATAGAGGCCGGATGTGCTTGTAATGGTCATTGGGACGAGCATCCCAAAATAAAGGACACCGCTGTAAGGGCAGAATGCCAGCGCAAAAATCATTCCCAAAAGGATGGAATCGAAGTACCCCCAGTGGGTTTTATTTTCCATTTTGGAGGTAAGCCGGCTCATTCCCGGGAATTTTATTTTGATTACATCCAGCATAAATAACCCGATAAGAATCAGCACAGGTCCCAATATTTTTTCCCCGTATCGTTGGAAAAAACCGCCAAATTTAAATTGATCGGCACCCAAATAGATGATCAGTGCGATGGCTGTATAAGAAATAGCACGTCCCAACGTATAAAGCAGCCCATTCACAAAAACGCGGTTCCGGTTGTCAATCTCCTTGCTGATGAAACCGACCGCCGTAATGTTTGTCGCCAGCGGACAGGGGCTGATTGCCGTCATTAAACCAAGTATTAATGCCGAAAGCCATGGCATCGTGCTGTTTTCCAATAGGTTGGTCAGAAATTCCATCAATTATTGAGCTATGAGGTTATCTACCTTTTGTTTGATAATTGATTTGAATTTGGCTGGGTTGGTTGTTGCATACATAAATCCTTCATTGGTGAGGATGATTTTTTTTTCTCCTTTTACAATTATGAGCGTTTGTCCTGAAATCCCGAGTTTATCTGCAATCGCCTTACTTGAGGCTTCATCCAGGTTCACGGCTTTGAATGTGATCTTACCTGGATAGAGGCTTTTGATATCGGCCTTTGCTTCCGCTTCGACCGCCCTGCACGTTACGCATCTGGTATTAAAATGAAAATAGTAAGCTTCAATATTACCAGAAGCATTGACTGTTGGCTCTTTCTTGGCAGTCTGGGCGTTCCCGATCATGATTCCAGTGACCAGAATAGCCAGGCTTACAATAAATTTTCTCATGCCGAATAATTTTATCTGGTTAGTATTTTTTTGATTTCGTCAGATGAGGGAACCCTGCCTTTTATTTCTACTTTCCCATCCACTACCAGGGCAGGAGTGGTCATTACTCCGTATTTCATTATCTCCACGATATCTTCTACTTTGGATACGGTGGCATCAATTCCGTTTTGTTCGACAACTTCGCGGGTGAGTTTTTCAAGGGTCTTGCACTTTGGACAACCTGTCCCTAAAATTTTAATTTCCATAATTTTGAATTTATGTGTTATTGATTTGTCTTACAATCAATAGGTTGAATGGGATTGCACAGGAATTTATTAAACAGGTCCTGTGCTTCGGCCCAATTTTCTTTGTTCAGGCAATATTTGATACGAGGTGCTTCTATTTCTCCCTGGATCAGACCTGCGTCCCTTAACTCCTTGAGGTGCTGGGAAAGTGTTGACTTGACAATTGGAAGGATTTCGGACAAATCACCACTGTAGCAGCAGGATTGGTTTGACAATAGTTCCAGTACGTAAATCCGAATGGGATGCGCCATGGCCTTGGCGTACCTGGCTAATTTTTTTTTGTCATTTGAAATAATCTCCTTTTGCATAATTCGTAGTTCGTGAAATTACGAACAAAGATAGTATTTTTTTTGTTAGTACAAATATTTGACAGATTGGGAACTAATTTAAATGAGGGAAAAAATCACTATTTTTTAAGAAAATATAATTTCATAATTCGCATATAATCAATAGATTGCTTCGTCGTAC
>CAYHQN010000057.1:0-24964 GCA_964358545.1 uncultured Tangfeifania sp.
CGTATGCGGTGAAAGTCGCACGTACGGTTCTTAGGGGGCGTAAGCTACCCGGTGCGGGCATAAACGTACGATTCAAATATGAGAAAATCCCTTAAGAAAGAGCTATTTGGCAATATTGCAATAATGATGTTTTTAATTGCAATAATTGTAATTGCAGGTATAGTCAGTGTATTAATTCAAAAAAATAATATTAAAAGAATAATTGTCGAATATCATGAAATAAATGCTATTTATGATTTAAGCTATTCACTAAAAAAGACGGCCAAATCAGCAGATAATTACCTTCTGCTAAATAATCCGGATGTTAAAATAGAATTTGAAAAGAATATCTGTGAATTGGAATTAACTTATACTAGTTCTAATGCGATTATTACTGATAGACATTCGAAAAAAATACTCTCCACTGTAAAAAACGGAATTGATAAAATCATTTCGTTAGGACATCAAGACCTAAGTGAAATTAATGAAGATGAACGAAATGCTATTTACAATGAAATAGAAACCGTTTTAAATAAATCAGACCAAGGGATATTAACCTTTCAGGAAGAAACAAGAAAAGAACTTGACGAATATATTAGAATTGACAACAAGATTAGAAACTTCAGCATTACACTAATAACTATAATTGGCTTAATTATTATTATTGGAAGTCTTTTCTGGGGTTTGTATTTTGTAAAAAAACGTACAACTCCAATTATTCAATTAATAGATTTTACACAAAAGGTTGGGGAAGGAAACCTAAACATTAAAGCAGATATCAAATTCGGGAATGAGCTTGATTTACTTACAACTTCTTTTAATAAAATGCTGGAAACCTTAAACCATACTACTATTTCAAAAGACTATTTAAATAACATAATAAATAGTATTGTGGATTTAATTATTGTTACAGATAATAATGGAAACATGAAATTAATTAATACGGCCACTTTAAAAATATTAGGATATGAAGAAAATGAATTGTTAGAGAAAAATATAATGATTTTATTTCCGGATAATGGATCTGCCCCAGATTTGTTAAACCTTATTTCACTGAGTGAAAGAAATAAAGATCAGAACAAAGAATACGTTTTCCGTGCTAAAGACAATCATCAGATTGCAGTATTAATATCAACATCCATATTAAAAAAGGGAGATGATGGATCTCTATCTTTGATTCTCGTTGCCCGTGATGTTACTGAAAGAAATAAAATAGAGAATCAACTTGAAATTGAACGCAAAGGAAGAGTTGTTGCAATAATTGAAGCACAGGAAGAAGAACGATTAAGGTTAGCTGGTGATTTACACGATGGCCTTGGGCAAATGTTAACCGGAATAAGGTATTTCATCGAAAATAACTTAACCGATAAGTGTAATGGAAACAACATGAATCAGAAAAACATTGAACAATTGCAAATACAGATAGATACGGCTATTAAAGAAACCAAAAGTATTGCTCACAATATTATTCCAATGTTATTAAAAGATTTTGGATTGGTGATTGCCGTAAAGAAATTAGTAACACAAATAAATTCGAATAACAATTTCAACATAAAAATAAATGAGTTTAACTTTGAATCGAGATTAGATTCGAGAATAGAAAAAATATTGTACCGGGTTTGCCAGGAAGCACTCAACAACATTCTCAAGCACTCTCATGCGAAAAACGTAGATATCCAGTTAATAAAACATGACCATTCTGTCGTTTTACTGATTGATGATGATGGCGTTGGATTTGAATTAGAAAAAGTTGATTTAAAAAGTAATTTTTCAGGAATTGGATTAATAAGCATGAAAGAAAGAGTTTCAGCACTCAACGGAGTATTTTCGATAATCTCCGAGAAGAACAAAGGAACTGAAATTCTAATAGAAATACCCTGTTAATCAGAAGATATGAATAAAATTAGATTACTTATTGCAGATGACCATAACTTTATTATTGATGGCATTGTTACATTATTAAGCAACGATGAAAAATTTGAAGTTATTGGGATTTCAAATAGCGGTAAAGATGTCATAGATAAATTTGAATTATTAAAACCGGATATTGTTATCATGGATATTTCAATGCCTGAAATTTCAGGTATTGAGGCAACAAGATTAATTATTGGTGAACATCCTGCAGCAAAAATTATTGCCTTGACACAGTATGATGACATTGAATATATATTAGAATTTCTTAAGGCTGGTGGCCTAGGTTATATACTTAAAACTGCTAATAAAAATGAGTTAATAGAGGCTATAACAACCGTCCATATTGGTAGTAGATACATAAGTGCAAGTGTTTCAAAGATTTTGGTAGAAAATTTAATTTCTTCAAATAATAGAGAGGACTCCGAAAAAGAAATTCCGCTTACCAAACGAGAGGTTGAAATAATAAAACTAATTTCAGATGATTTAACCAACAATGAAATAGCAGAAAAATTAAATATAAGTTTCAGGACCGTTGAAACACACCGAAGAAACCTGATGCAAAAATTGGATGTTAAATCAACTGTAGCATTGATTAGGTGGGCATTACAACACAAGATAATGACTATTAAATAGCTATCAAGTCTGTTTTCAGGGAGTGTAATCTGAACTCTGTCTGTTGATTTTCACTTTAAATCTCATTTTTCTCATTCAATCAATGTACGTAGTTTTTGGTATATTTAATTACCAAATCAATGGTATTGCGCGCATTCATAATTATATCTTGTTTTGTCATGAAAATACCTTTTAAAGATTTGTATTAACCATTATCTTAAATTTATCGTGATGAACAAAAGAATTTATCTAATCTATATTTTATTTATCGGCCTATTAGTGAGCTGTAGTAAAGATGTAGCAATTAATCCAGATCAGGTTGCATTTGATGCAGCCGATGGAATTAAAGGGGCACAGATTTACGATCATCCACTAAACTATACTAGTGCAAGCCAAACCGATTACCCAAATGCCCAAACAAATTTTTGGAGATGTAAAAGTTGCCATGGTTGGGATTTGAGAGGACAAAGCGGAGTGCTAATTAATAAACCTTCGTCTGCTACTTATCCTGTTGCAGCTGCTGGTAATTTGTATACATCGGCGCGCTCTAAAACTATTAGAGAAGTTTTTGATGCTGTTAAAAAATCGGGAGGCAGAAAGAAAGGTACTTACGATGCTACTCATCCTGAATATTCTTCAATTTTAACCGATGCTCAAATTTGGGATGTTGTAAAGTTTTTAAAAGTAACTTCTCATAATGTTGATGATTTTTATACAACAACAACAACAGGAACGTATCCAACAGGGACTAAAACGTTCTCTAATATTGGGAAAGACGGAAATGCAGCAGCTGGATTAGTAACGTATAATAAAAATTGTGCAGTGTGCCATGGTACAGATGGCAGGAAAATTAATATCTATTGCCAAGATTTATTTTTAGGTGAAATGTTCAGAAAAGATCCACACGAAATGCAACACAAAGCTATTTGGGGTATGCCAAATGACCGTGAGAATATTGATAAAGGTTGTAATTTTGCCGGTGCAATGCCTGCAATGCCCATTACCGATCAAGATATTAGAAACATGATGATTATGGGACAGGATGTTACAAAATTTCCTTGAGTTATTTATGGAGCTAGTATATATAATGGTGTATAATTTTTAAATTGACATTTTTTTCAGAGAAATAAGCTGACTTTTTAAGTCAGCTTATTTTATTGTTGCATAGGGTATTCCCTTGCGGGATATTGCATCATCAATAACTTAGCCCTTCGCCCTTCGACAGGGTCTCAGGGAGCGCAATCCGAAATCGAACCCTTCGACGTCGCTCAGGAACCGAATCCAAAATCGAAAATAATAAAAAAAGGCCATCCTCTCGGACAGCCTTTTCTATTTATTTCGCCTTATTAATATTTACTTCACTTTTTGGACAATGGCGCTGAATGCAGCGGGATTGTTCATCGCTAAGTCGGCAAGGACTTTGCGGTTTATTTCGATGTTGGCACCCTTCAACTTGCCCATAAACTGGGAGTAGGAGAGACCTTCAGTACGAACTGCGGCATTGATACGCTGAATCCATAATGCACGGAATAACCTTTTTTTGCTTTTTCTGTCACGGTACGCATACTGGAGACCTTTCTCCCATGTGTTTTTGGCAACCGTCCAGACAGTTCCTCTTGATCCAAAGTATCCTCTGGTCAGTGAGAGCACCTTCTTACGGCGGGCCCTCGAGGCGACGTGATTGACTGATCTTGGCATTTTTACAAATTTTAGGACAATGGCGATCCCGATATTTCAGGATACTTGTGGGCACATTCCCCGGTTAACAATATTAATTATTTCAAGGAACCCTACTTCAACGCGAGCAGCCTTTTTACATGGGCCACGTCAACATCGGCCACCATTCCCCAGTGGGTCAGGTTGCGTTTGCGTTTGGTGCTTTTCTTGGTCAGAATATGACTTTTGTAAGCGTGTTTCCTTTTGATGCTTCCACTTCCGGTCAGCTTGAAGCGTTTTTTTGCGCCGGAATTCGTTTTCATTTTAGGCATCTCTGTCTAACTGTTTTAAATTACTTTTTCTTTTTGGGCGAAATAAATATGGTCATTCTCTTACCTTCAAGTTTCGGCAGCTGTTCAACTTTTCCGAAATCTTCCAGTGCGTTGGCAAAGCGGAGCAACAAAATCTCCCCTTGCTCATTATAAAGTATCGAACGTCCCTTGAAAAATACATAAGCTTTCACCTTTGCACCATCCTGAAGGAACTTTTCGGCATGTTTTAATTTAAAATTGTAATCATGTTCGTCTGTATTGGGACCGAACCTGATCTCTTTCACGATGATCTTGACCGCCTTTGCCTTCAGCTCTTTCTGCTTCTTTTTCTGGGCATAGATGAACTTCTGGTAATCAACAATCCTGCAAACAGGTGGTTCGGCGTTGGGTGAAATTTCAACCAAATCGAGCTCCATTTCATCGGCCTTCCGAAGAGCATCCTGGATTTTGTAAACACCCTGTGGCTCAACATTGTCGCCAACCAGCCTTACTTCCGGAACACGAACCTGGTGATTGATCCGAAACAATGATTTCTCTTCTTCTTTTGGAGCTCTTGGCCCCTTGGTCCTGATAACTGCTATGGCTTTATCCTCCTATTTTTAGTTAATATCGACTATTTGTACAATTCTGCCAGAATAGATTTGACCTCTTTTTGGATCATCTCTTTGAACCCGATTAAAGAAACAGTACCCTGATCGCCTTCACCCTGACGACGAACGGCCACAGTCTCAGTTTCGCTCTCTTTTTCGCCGACGATGAGCATATAAGGTATGCGTTTCATCTCGTTGTCACGGATTTTCCTGCCTATCTTTTCGTTACGCTCGTCAACGACGGTGCGAATATCGGAATTATTTAGATATTATGAAACTTTTTGCGCATAATCGTTGTACTTTTCACTGATGGGCAGCACAACCACCTGGTCGGGTGTGAGCCAGATAGGAAATTTTCCTGCCGTGTGCTCAATCAGTACCGCGCAGAAACGCTCCATCGATCCGAACGGTGCACGGTGGATCATCACCGGACGGTGGCGTTTGTCATCGGCGCCGATGTACTCCAGTTCGAAACGTTCAGGCAGGTTGTAATCTACCTGAATGGTCCCAAGCTGCCAGCTTCTGCCGATGGCATCCTTTACCATGAAGTCTAACTTTGGACCGTAGAAGGCGGCTTCGCCCAGTTCGGTAACGGTATTCAGCCCTTTCTCTGCACAAGCCTCGATGATAGCGCTTTCCGCTTTTTCCCAGTTTTCGTCCGAGCCAATGTATTTTTCTTTGTTGGCCGGATCACGCAAGGAGATCTGGGCCGTGTAGTTTTCAAAATTCAAAGCCTTGAAGATGATAAAGACAATGTCGATCACCTTCAAAAATTCCTCTTTCAGCTGATCCGGACGGCAGAAGATGTGCGCGTCATCCTGTGTAAATCCGCGGACGCGGGTCAATCCGTGCAACTCGCCACTCTGTTCGTAGCGGTAAACGGTGCCGAATTCGGCCAACCTAACGGGAAGGTCTTTGTAGGAGCGGGGTTTGAAACGGAAAATCTCGCAGTGGTGCGGACAGTTCATTGGTTTCAACAAATACTCTTCTCCTTCGGTCGGGGTTTTAATGACCTGAAAAGAGTCTTTGCCGTATTTTTCGTAATGGCCCGATTTCTTGTATAGTTTCACATCGCCAATGTGCGGAGTGATCACCTGGTCGTATCCGAATTTTTTCTGCACGCCCTTTAAAAATTTCTCCAGCTGTTCGCGCAACATGGCGCCTTTGGGCAGCCACATGGGCAGGCCCTGGCCAACCTCCTGCGAGATCATGAAGAGTTCCATCTCTTTCCCGATCTTGCGGTGGTCGCGCTTTTTGGCCTCTTCCATCAGTACAATGTACTCCTCGAGCAACTTTTGTTTGGGGAAGGTGATGCCGTAAACACGGGTGAGCATCTTATTTTTTTCGCTGCCACGCCAGTAAGCCCCGGCGATACTGGTCAGCTTCAGGGCTTTGATATATCCGGTATTCGGAAGGTGCGGACCGCGGCACAGATCGGTGAAGTTACCTTGCCGGTAGAGGGTAATGGTACCGTCTGTCAGTTCGGAAATCAGCTCCTGCTTGTAGGGATCGCCTTTTTGTGCGAATAATTTAAGTGCTTCGTCCTTTGAAATTTCAGATCTGACGATGTCGGATTTGGTACGCGCCAGATCCATCATCTTCTTCTCAATTTCGGTGAGGTCTTTTTCTGTTAATGTCTGACCATCAGGAAGATCAATATCGTAATAGAAACCATTGTCTATAGAAGGACCAATACCGAATTTCGTACCCGGAAGGTATGCCTCGATGGCCTCAGCCATGATATGGGCCGATGAGTGCCAGAATGTATCGCGTCCCTCCTTGTCGTCCCAGGTATGCAATTTGATCGATGCATCCGATTGGATCGGGCGCATCAGGTCGCGAACTTCGCCATTGACAGTAATGGAAAGAACCTCTTTTGCAAGGTTTCTGCTGATCGCTTCTGCGATTTCCATGCCGGTAACTCCTGCATCAAACTCTCTGACAGAGTTATCGGGTAGCGTTATCTTAATCATAGTGATTTTTTATGAAGGTGCAAAATTAGCGAACTTCTGCCGTTTCATCAAATCTATTTTGATCTTTGTGGCCGAAAGATTTGACTTGCGTCATTTTTTTTTCTCCTTACCAGGAAATCGCTCCGATTGGGAGGGATTATTTTCTATTTTTGGATGCAGTTTAGGTATTGTGATAAAGCAACAGATTGCTTCCCGCTCGTGCCTCGCGGTCGCAATGACGGTCGCTGGTTGGTCAGTTGGACGAGGCGAGGGGTGGGTATAAATTGGCAACAAATCGTGTTCGCTTATCCACCCCTCGCCTCGTCCAACCACCAAAAGTGGCATGCGTCATTGCGAGGAGGAACGACGAAGCAATCTATTGGTAATCAGACAAATATACAGTGAGCCTGTTGAGACAATATTTGATAATTGATCGTCGCACAATGCCAATTATGACAGGTAACTATGTATCTGTCATTGGTAGCGCAGCGAAGCAATCTGTTGCCAAACAAGAAACGAATCTAATGTTGATTCATGCGTATATAATTTGTTTTTTTATGGTCGCATGGAATACCCAGATATTCATTTTCGGTAGGTGTGATATTTGTCTCATGGGTATTTCATTTGTAATCTGTAATTTTTAATTTGTAATTCATTTATAATCTGTATTATGCTAAAAAAGTATTCCTTGCTTTTGCTGGTATTACTGGCTACCCTAGGCCTTCAGGCCCAAAAGCTGACGCTCGAAGATGTGGTCATTAAAAGAATTTACGCTCAGAAATCCATTGATGGTCTGGCTTCCCTGAACGACGGATTGAACTACACCACCCTCGAAAATATGGGTAAAGAGATCGTCAAATACAGTTATAAAACAGGAGAAAAGGTAGCATCCCTGCTCGACGTCTCTTTGTTGAAAAATGACTCACTGAAAAATATCACCGAATACCAGTTCAGCAACGATGAAAGCAAGGTGCTGCTGATGACCGACCGTAAACCCATCTACCGAAGGTCCTTTACTGCCAAATATTTTGTCTATAATTTCGTAACGAAGGAACTTTCCAAACTCTCCAACAATGGTGAGCAGCAGCTGGCAACATTTTCGCCGGATGGTGAAAGGGTGGCATTTGTTCGCAATAACAACCTTTTCGTCAAGAGCCTGCGTTTTGGAACCGAACGTCAGGTAACCAACGACGGTGAGTTGAACAAAATTATCAACGGGGCGCCAGACTGGGTCTACGAGGAGGAATTTGAGTTCAACCGGGGCTTCGAATGGTCGCCAGACAGCAAGCAGATTGCCTACATGAAATTCGATGAAGAGCAGGTTCCTATCTACCACATGCCGATATATAAAGGGATGGCACCCGAGCACAATGAGAATAAATTGTATCCCGGAGAATATAGCTTTAAATACCCCAAGGCAGGGGAGAAGAACTCCGTTGTGCAAATTTGGGTTTATGATATTAAAAGTGGTCACAATATCCAGATGGAAACCGGCAGGGAGACGGATAATTATCTGCCAAAAATCTCCTGGACCAACAGCGGCACAGACCTGGGCATCTTCCGCATGAACCGACTGCAAAACAAGATGGAACTGCTATTAGCCAATCCAAACACAGGAGAAACCCGTCTGATTTATACAGAAAAGAACAGCCGTTATATTGAAACTGATTTTCTTGACAATTTCCAATTTCTGGACGACAAAAAAAGCTTCGTAGTCCTTAGTGAACAGAATGGCTTTAAACACCTTTATCTCTACGATATGAATGGCGTCAAAGTCAAACAACTGACCGAAGGAAATTACGATGTCATCAAATTTTACGGGTACGACCAGGTGAAGAAATTCTTTTATTACCAGGCTGCCGCCGTTGTGCCGATGCAACGCGAAGTGTATGGCATCTCTCTCGACAAAAAGAAAAAGGTGATGCTTTCGACACAAGCAGGCACCAACAATGTTGATTTCAGCAAAGGGTTCAAATATTACGTCAATACCTTCAGCAATATTTCTACCCCCAATCTGGTGACTTTGCACGACATTTCCGGTAAGCAAATCAGGGTACTGGAAGATAACTCTGTTCTGAAAGGGAAGCTAGCCGGAATGCAGCTGCCGCAGAAGGAGTTTTTCAAATTTACCACATCAGAAGGCTTTGAATTGAATGGCTGGATGATCAAGCCGGTACCGTTTAATCCGGGAGCCAAATATCCTGTATTGATGACCCAGTATAGTGGTCCGAACTCCCAACAGGTGCTCGACAAATTTTTAATCGACTGGAACACCTATCTGGCACAGCAGGGTTACCTCGTGGTTTGTGTTGATCCGCGCGGGACCGGTGCAAGAGGGGAGGAGTTCCGCAAATGTACCTATGGTCAGTTGGGTAACCTCGAATCGAACGACCAGGTCGAAGCGGCCCGTTACCTGTCAAAACAATCGTATGTCGATGCCAAGAAGATTGCCATCTGGGGCTGGAGTTACGGCGGGTTCATCTCGTCCATGACACTCTGCAAAGGGGGTGGCCTGATCCGTGCGGCCATCGCGGTAGCGCCTGTTACCAGTCATTATTTCTATGATACTGTTTATACAGAGCGTTACATGGGGCTTCCGGGCCAGAATCCGGAGGGTTACGACCAAAACTCGCCTATCACGCTGGCCAAGGGTATCAAAGGAAAACTATTGCTGGTGGCCGGCACCGCCGACGACAATGTCCATTATCAGAATACGATCGAGTTTGCCGAGGCGATGGTGCAGGCAGGGATCCAGTTCAGGATGATGTCGTACAACAACCGAAATCACGGGATCCGTGGCGGAAACACTACGATGCACCTCTATACGATGTTTGACGAATTTTTACAGGAGAACCTGAAATAGAGAGTTATAAGTTAGGAGTTATGAGTTATTGGAGTCGTAATAAATTGAGATAGTGCGCCATAACTTATAACTTATAACTCATAACTATTTTTGGGCGTTGCGTTTTTTGTTTTTAGTTGAAAAGTATATATTTGCAACGCAATTCCGCCCAGATGGTGAAATTGGTAGACACGCTAGTTTCAGGGACTAGTGAGCGTAAGCTTGTGCAAGTTCGAGTCTTGTTCTGGGCACTGATCAAACGACAATACCCGCTGATTATCAGTGGGTATTGTCGTCTTTAGCCCTTTTGAAGCCGGTTCAATGTGTTCCTGATTTTGTAGAATTACTATTTCACCAAAGTCCCGATAAAATTGGTTATGCCGGTAAAGACCATCTGAACCCCTATCGTTGCAACGATTAGTCCTGTTATCCTGATCAGGGCATTCATCAGATTGAACTTTGAAAATAACTTTCCGATATTTTTAGCAAACAGCATTAGCAACAGGTTGATTGACAAAGCCAATATCATCGCAAGGATGGTAATGGGTTTTCCATAGTGGGCAGGGAAAGTAACTACAGCAGTGATGGTTGCAGGTCCTGCAATCATGGGCATTGCGATTGGTACTGCAGAAAGATCGGATAGCTTAATATTCTGGTCAACTTGCAAAAACGCGCCTTTTTGAAGGCCCGTTACGCCATTGTAAAACAATACAACACCGCAAGTGACCTGAAAGGCATAGAGTTGGATATGAAATACATAGTTAAATATAATATGACCAAGAAATAGAAAGAAGATCAGGATAATCAATGCAGTAAACGTCGATTTGGCTGATAAGTATCTCAATTCCTGGTCAGAGAACTGTTTTTGCAACGAGGTTATGACAAATATTTTTTGAATTGGGTTAATCAACGCCAATAACGCTACAAAGCTTCCAATTAAAAGTTGTACATCCATCGCCAAAAATATTAGAATACCATAGCAAAAGTAATTTTTTATTAGGCCCAAATTTAATTTACCGCCGGTAGCCCCAGGTCTTTTCTTAATCTTGCAATGGCAAAACACCACCACACTGATTGTTCGCCATTTCCACAATCTGCCTGTACCCAATTACCTCCTTTAAAAAACATGCTTTCTATGTAAATGGGTTTATCCGCATGGTATTTGTTTAAAAACTTAAACCATTCTAGTATTTTATCATACTCCCCTTCCTGCCTGCAATACTCCATATCCCACCCTATGGCTTTTCCTATTACAAGTTTGGTGACAGAGCCTTTTTCATCGTATTCAGCGGCTAAATATTTGAGGTTCTTATCTAATTCATCATCGATAAACAGTGTTTGTTTGAGCAAATTGATGGTATTTCTCAATATCTGACGATCGAGGGGTTCCCATTGTGCTGCAACCGGACCGTAACATAGCCAACCCATCCCCGTGAATGGCTGTCCCCAGTTGCCATCAGGCAGGCGCATCTCCAAATACACTTTTTTCCCGTCAACCACCCTGGTCAAATGTTTATCAACCCCATCCTTAAGTACTTCAAGTCTTGTCTTCAAATATTCATATAATTCGGTATCATTTCTTCTTTCCGCGAGCTGCATCATACTTTGTGCGGCGGCCCCGACAAAACTTTGAGTTAATATATCAAAAACCGACCACATTCTTCCTTCCCGACTGTGTTCGAGTGCGCAGTTAAATACCAGGTGGATCGCATTGCAGGAGAAGTTGCTTCTATATATGTAGTAAAAGTAGGGTTGATCCAGGAAAGACATAACCTCCTTTTTGGCTATTTCGTAATACTTGTTTTCAAACTCAGGTTGATTCTTTTTTAGGCAAAACCTTGCATAGGCCATCACAACATGGGCACGTCCGTCGACCTGATCTTCAGTTTCAAACCATTGGTTAACGGTCCCATCCGCTGATATTTTTAGCGAATCGATAACATGGGGAACCTTTGATAAATGATTCCGAATCATCGATTCAAATACAAATTCTAATGATCGTTGAATTCTAATATAATCTTCTGTCTCCATTAGTAAAGAGACATACCCTCCAATAGTTCTGGGAAATTCTCCTCTGTAAGCCCCTGTTAACGATTCTTGCAAGTATCCATTTTCCTTCATTCTGGAGGTCAGGGAGTGGTATGTATTTCTGTAGATTTTTGAAACTGTACCATGCCCTAACTCGTAGATCAACTGTTTTTTTATTTGATTCATAGATTCATCCGGGCCTGTACCGTCCGGATTGTTTGTTGAGCCACACACATAGCTAGCAGAGTGATTAGAATCTTTATCAAAAGGCAGTGATTCATATCCCTGCGCAAAGGCGAAAGGTGTCTGAAAGAACAGGAATACGAGAACAACACCTGAGATTAGGTTTGGGAATCCATTCCTATTTAATTTTCTATTTCTGAAAATTATTTTCATTCCGGTTGTTGATTGGTAAATCATGTCTATTTCATCATTCAGGTTATTTACTTTTCCGGCTCAGCTCCTTCATGGCGAAGTTCGGATAGAGCACGTCATGAACTTTTTCGACGAGTAGCTCTTTGGACAGATTGAATGTGGCGTTTAACCTGATGTCTTTGGATGATGCTCCGATCCTGACCTGGTAGTCCCCTTTGTCTGCCACCCATGAACTGATACCGCTCCGGAACGAAGCCAAGGCGCGTGCATCCAGCTCAAATGAGAGCAATTGGCTTTCTCCCGGCTGCATCAAGTTTGTCTTGGCAAATCCTTTCAATTCCTCAGTCGGTTTCTCAACCTCTGCGTCAGGGGCTGAAAGATATAGCTGAACCACCTCTTTCCCGGCCACTTTGCCGCTGTTTTTTACCATAACAGAAACGGTCAGTTTTCCTTCAAAAGTATTGCTGCTCAGCTTAATACCGGAATATTCAAAAGTAGTATAGGATAAACCGAAGCCAAATTCATAAGCTACAGGAACCTTGAAAGAGTTATAATACCTGTATCCGGTATAGATTCCTTCGTTGTAAAAAGAGTTGATGGGATTATCGGCCGGTTCTCCCGGAAAGGATTTTGCGGAAGGTACATCTTCGACCTTCAGCGGGAAGGAGTCCGGCAGTTTGCCTGATGGGTTGACTGCTCCTTTTAAAACATCGGCAATGGCATGTCCACCCTCTTGTCCGGGTTGCCAGGCAAGCAAAATGGCATCAGGATAATCTCTCCAGCTGGCGGTTTCGCAGACACCACCGACATTGAGGACTACCACCACCTTTTTACCGGCTGCATGGTATGTATCACAAACATTGCGGACCAGGTCAATTTCGTTCACTGAACTAGGGAAATATCCGTTTTCGTACCCTTCACCGCCACTACGGCCAAGTGTGATCACTGCAACATCAGAATTGGGAACCTCTTTTGCTATTTGTTCTTTGGTCAGATTCAATTCATCATGAAAGGGAATCAATCTTTTCTTGAAGTGTGTGGGCGCTTTACCATCCTTGACCCCGTTTGCGGCCAACATGACTGGATTGTTGAAATAATCGGGCACCAGGTTGTCCGACATAATTTTGGCATTGAAGGCAGTGTAGGTATCCTCCAGATCTTTTGAGATTTGGAAACCTGCCGCTTTCATGCCATCGTTGAGCGATATGGCATATTTGTTGCTGCGGATGCTGCCACTACCTGTACCTGCTTCGATCAGGTAATAGGATATTTTGCCGAACAACGCCACTGCTTTTATCCCTTCGAAAGGAAGCGTTTTCTTTTCGTTTTTAAGCAATACCATCCCTTCTGAAGCTGCCTCCCTGGCTATCATGGCATGTGCTTCCAAATCGGGTTTCATGGAAGGTTTGTGTCCCTTCGACCGCGGAGAATTCAGTTTAAGTTGCATGTTATAAACCAGGTTTTTGCTGAGCGTCGACTCATCCAGGGTTTTATCTTTCAAAGCGGCTGTGAGTTCGTTTACCTCATCCATGTTACCGCCCATCAGCATGTTGTTACCGGCGCGAACTTTGGCTACGGCGCTGCCATATCCATCAAAGTCGGTCATGAAGACGCCATTAAATCCCCACTCCTTGCGAACTATATCATTCAGTAGTTCAGGTGTTTCGGCAGTATAGAATCCATTTAATTTGTTGTAGGAGGTCATGATGGCAGAAGGTTTTGACTCCTTTACCGCGATCTCAAATCCACGCATGTATATTTCACGCAATGCCCTTTGACTGACTACCGCGTTGTAGGTTCGCCGGTTTGTCTCCTGATTGTTGGCAAGAAAATGTTTTAGGGTCGCACCAACACCGTTTGACTGAACTCCTTTCACCATGGCTGAAGCAGCTTTTCCGGAGAGCAGCGGATCTTCGGAATAGTATTCGAAGTTGCGCCCACATTTCGGGTTACGGTGCAGGTTAAGGGCAGGCATCAGGATCAGATCGTAATCATATTCAAGCGCTTCATTACCCATAGCTTTTCCAACTTTCTCCACTATCTCAGTATTCCAGGTGGCGGCAAGACAGGTAGATGTCGGGAATGCGGTTGAATAGAGGTAATCTTTGGCTCCCGCCGGATGAGGATCCCGGTTAACCCCGGAAGGTCCGTCGGTCAGGGGTGATGAACCGATTAAAAGCCTGGGCACCACCAGTTTTGAGTTTTGGTTGGCGATGATAATTCCAGTTCCCTGTTCTGTTGATGGAGAAGCGACAGTGGGTAAAAATTTGCCGTCACCTACTGTCAGACCAATTTTCTCTTCAGGGGTAAGGGCGGCAATGACATTGGCGATACTGCCTTTACCTAATTGATTTTGAGGTTTTTCTGTGCAGGATTGCATCAGAATTTGAGCCGCAAAAAGAGACAGCCCACCAATGAAAAGATTTCGTAGTGTCATGGAAGTAGTTTTGTAGAAAGTTGAATTACTGGTGTATCAATAGTATCCACCAAAGATAATAACCAAATCTATTTAAACTACTTCTGCTCTCCGGTTATTTCTATTTATTTCAACCTATTTCAATTTATTTCTTTTTCTCATCCTTACATCACCCCATTCATCTCTTTGAGCAGAAATTCTTTCGTCTTAATTCCAACAAACCGGTTGATCTCCTTCCCATCCTTGAACAGGACCATGGTTGGAATGCTCCGGATATTGTATTTGGCCGAGACTGCCCGGGCCACTTCGACGTTGACCTTGCCAACACTTCTGCCGTCGGTAAGCACATCCGCGACATCATTCAGGATCGGGGCCATTATTTTGCAGGGCGCACACCAGGATGCCCAAAAATCGACGAGCACAATTCCCTTTTTGATCTGCTGGTTGAAGTTCTGATCATTGAACTGCCTGATCTTTTTGTGATCGGCCACTACAGGCATGTTCTTCATTTTACGAAAAGACCAGTAAACATACCCTGCAAACATAAGTAGGGCAGTGATTCCGAATAAAATTCCTATTCCCATACGTTCTTACTTATTATTGTTTGTTTTAATCCCTAAAGGCAAATAGCGTAAAATGGCAGGTATTATTTGACCAACAAAATCTCATTGATTGCCTTCTCCAGTGTTTCATTGGGTACAAGTCCAACAGTGGACCTTGGCTGCCCTTTAACAGGAATGAACAGCAAAGTAGGCAGATTGGAAATACCCATTTTTTGGGCCAGTAGTTGCTGCGCATCAGTGTCGACTTTGTAAACGATAATCTTGCCATTGTATTTTTTTGCAAGCTCCTCTACCATAGGCGAAAGTTTCCGGCATGGTCCGCACCAATCCGCATAGAAGTCGATGATGGCTGGGAGGTTGCCTTCATATTTCCAACTTTTGTTCAAATCGTAATTGAAAATCTTCTGCTTAAAGGTCTCATTTGTCAGTACAATGACATTTCCGGAATTTCCGGTGGTGTTGGTTGTTTTGACCGGATTGCCTGCGTGACAATTGGTAAAGAGTAACATTAAGCCGAGCAATAAGGGTGTTGAAATAATTTTCATTTTGTCTTGTATTTGATTTTGTTTGAGATTAACATTTTCCTCTGGCGCAGGGACTATTTACCACAAACAATCCCATCATTCCACCAACAGCAATGCTGAGGTATGGATTGCTGGTAATGCCACAACTACCTGATGTACAGCCGACATAATAATAATTGAGAAATCCGAGAGTTCCCCCGATGGCAATGGCCACCAAAGGTTTCCAGAAACTCCAGGTTGCAAGAAGTTCTTTCATTGTTTTTTCTTTCGGATCGGTATCTATGTTATTTTCCATTTGCTTGTATTCTAAATGCTGCAAAGATAGCAAATCAAAATGATAAATCGCTATAGTATCACCTAAATCGTTTAAATATCACTAATATTTTTGATACTAAATTGTAACATCCAGAATTTCAATAAAATATTTAAATTTTTGCTATTTCTTTGTCCATGTTGTATTGGGTGCAAGAATCTTTGTGAAACCTTTGTACCCTCTGTCATCGAGGTGGAAATACATGACATATCTTTTAGTTCCGGCATTGTAAAATACCTTGGGACGTTCGAGCACCCATTTGTCAGAAATGGAATCGGGCGGCAGCATCTTTACCACATTTCCCCTGAATTTCCAGTTCAAAAGATCTTTGGACGAGTAGCAGCTAACGT
Source organism: uncultured Tangfeifania sp. (assembly GCA_964358545.1). Lineage (GTDB taxonomy): Bacteria > Bacteroidota > Bacteroidia > Bacteroidales > Prolixibacteraceae > CAINVV01. The sequence continues at coordinate 16,447 of CAYHQN010000057.1, forward strand.
AGCGGTATTTGGGATCGAGTCCCTTGCCGCGTTGTTCACCGTACCAGTAGTAAGTCTTTTTAATCTTGATGATCCCGCCACCATGTGCCTGAATGTGGTTGCCATCTGCATCGGGCCAGATTTCTGTTGGATTGAAATTAGCTAATCGGGTAATCTTATTGTAAATTGGCTTGCCGGAGACGCGTTCCTGAGGAACTTCCCCTGAAAAGGACTGAAAATAGAAGGCCATTGAAAGTGCCAGAAACAAGAATGATTTTCTAATTAACATGTTTCGTTTTGTCTAGTTAATGTATTGATTGATACTTATTTCATTTTGAAAAGTACATCTTTAGCCTGTACATCAGAAGGATCCAGCTTTAAAATTTCGTTGAAGCATTCGATTGTTTTTTGACGCATTTCACCAGCTGCTTTTTTATCCGACTTATAAAGCCGGTCATACCCAAGATAATAGTAGGATCCAAGGTATTTGTAACATTCGATGATGGATTTGCGGTTTTTTTCAGGATCTGCTTTCTCCAGTAAAACCAAGGCGTTTTGGTAAGCATCTTTGGCTTCTGTTGTGATGGCATCGGGATCAAGCGTGGCATGGATCCTGCCTTTCCAGATAAAACCCCCTGCATAATCGCTGTTTAATTTGGTCACTACCGTGAAGGCACTGTCGGCTTTTGTGTAGAACAGGATCATCGACTTTTTTGCCTCCGAACTATCTGAATTTATATTGCTTTTTTGCAGTTGCATCATCGAATCCACTCTGGCCCTCCAGCGCTCCCCTTCGAAATAATACTCTTTCCCGATTAGAAAATTGGTGACAACCTTGTCTGCTCCCAGATCGATCATCTTTTTGTAACAGCCAACAGCCTCCAGGTGCAGGCTGTTTTTTGCGGCAAGCTTTGCAAGTTCCTCGTAGTTCTCAGTTCTGAAGGGATCTGTCGCAATGGCCTTTCTGAAATTATCCATTGCCAAATCCTCATTGCCGGTTTTCTGAAGTAGTTTGGCATAATAGCTGTAATCAGAAGCAATGATTTTATGCGTGTCATGAAGTTTGAAAAATTTGGTCAATTGTTCGACTCCCTTTTGATAATCAGCTGTTTCATAGGCGATGTATCCTCTGATTCGATGCAGGAGTGATTCATCATGGCTGATTTGCTGAAGTTGTTCCAACAGCGTCTCTGATTCCTTGTATTTTTTGTTGAAGAAAAGGGTGAATGCCATTTGCTCCTTGTCGTCGTTCGTAACTTCTGCCCTTTCCATGTATGTTTGGTAGGAATGCTCTGCTTCATCATACTTCGCAACGGTATAATAGAGATCGCCAAGGTTTTTGTAAACCAGGATTTGTTCCGGATTAAGCGTCACTGAACTGTTGTAAGCCGTTAATGCATCCCGGTAGGATCTGGAATAAAAGAGGATCGTACCCAGGTTCCGGTATGCCAAAGCAGATTTTGGATCAAAGAAAATGGCTCTTTCATAGGCATTTGCAGCGGCCCCATAGTTTTTTTTTGAAGTTTCGAGCTTGCCGGTAATGAAGTGAAGACGGGCGTATTTTGGATAGAGATCGAGTCCCTGCTTTAAGTAAACCAGAGCGGTAACCGTATCTTGTTTTGGCAGTTCAAGACAGCATTCTGCTATGGCGCAATATACTTCCGGATTGGTTTTATCGGCCCGTCTGGCACGATCAAAATAGTTGGATTCACTGTCACGATCGTTGTTCATCCAGGCAACCAGACCCAATCCCGCCAGGGCGAATGGGTTTTTGACATCTGCATCAAGTACTTTCCTGAAGAGTATTTTGGCGCTGTCAGTCGATTGAAATGAGAGCAGGGTGTTGGCCAGGCCAATCATGGCAGCAGCATCTTCCGGATTGCTTTTCAGCTTTTGCTGAAACCAGGTCCTTGCCTTGCCAGGCTGAAGCTCCTGCAGGTAATTTGGCGCGCACAAATCCTTTTCCTGCGCGTTGCAGGTTAGGATCGATGATCCGGGAATTAAGGAAAAAAATATCCAGTATTTAATAGTTGCTATTCGAAGATCCATCGTTCGTTTTTTTTACAAATGTGACCTGACATTGACGACCCTGGTTGGCGCTACCGCAGGAAGGATCCCTGATTTGAGGATAATTCGCTGACCCTTGTCGCTGGCAACAAAGGAGACCAATCCTGATGAAAGTCCGCTTCTGGGTTCCGCATTGATCATGTAAACAGATCTTGACAGAGGGTACATATTGTCCAGAAGATAAGCCTGGTATGGTTTGTAGCTGTTATCGAGGGTAGGCACATCCGCTTCGCTGACGGAAACAACTTTGATCTTTTTGTGAAACGAAAGGTGCAATGAGTCGTTTCTGTTGGCAATCCAACTGGTTGAAACGAAGCCAAGGACATCAGGATGGGAGGCAGTATATTCGATCACCTCCCGGTTGAACTCCATGGCAGAGGCGTTGGCCGCAGAAAAAGCCCCACGACAAAGGGAATCTGCGAGGTATTTGACGATTCCCGAATTTTTATTGTCGAAAAGAAGTTTGATGGGGCGGGCAGGGCACTCCGGATTGAGCTGGTTCCAGGTAATAATTTCACCGCTGAGAATGGCCTTGATCTGTTTCATCGAGATAATGGAATCTTTGCAGGAAGGATGAACGATCAGGGCGATCGCGTCAGTGGCAATTTTCAGCTGTTTGGGAAAGAGTTTGCGACTGTTCAGTACAGAAATTTCATCTGTCCGCAGCATACGTGAGGCAACGATCATTTGAACACTGTCCTTGAGCAAAAAATCGATGGCCTGAGGTTCGGGCAGATATCTGGCATCTATTTCAGAATAGCCGTAAATTGCCTTGAAAAGTTCAATTTCGGCTTCCATCACCGGCCGGAAAGTTTCATCTACCGCGATGACGCTCTTGCCCGAAATGGTGGTATTGCGGTAGGGATCCCCTTTGAAGAACCGGCATCCGGAAAACAAAACCAAAAATATCAGTAGGATTCCAAGATTTTTCATCGCTGAATATACATATTTGATATTTAAGTAGTTATCAAGACTTAGTCGTTGTTTTGAAACTATTAAAATTTACTAATAGAATTATTGAACCCACTTCGGGGTTCCTGATCTTTGTCTATCATTTTCCCCCGGTTTCACCGGGGGTTATTCATATTCAAGTCCTTCGGACTTTTTTCTTCTAAAAACCCTGAAAAGGGTTAAATGTCAATAACCCCCGGTGAAACCGGGGGAAAATGGAACAAATGCAACGGCAACCCCGAAAGGGTTGAACAGTTTAAAGCATTTGACCAAATTTTAAACAGCCACTAATTCAATACAAACCGTATTGGCATCGTAAAACTGACCAAAACTGTTTGTCCCCGCTGTTTTCCTGGGCTCCAGAGCGGCATTTTCCCAAGTACCCTGATTGATTCCTCATCGCATCCAAAGCCGATGCCTTTAATCACTTTGATGTTGGTAATTTTTCCTTCACGGTCCACCACGAAATTCATGATCACGGTACCCTGGATGTTGTTCTCCTGGGCTACCGTGGGGTAATGCAGGTTTAATTTAATGAAACGCATCATCTCCTTTTCACCACCGGGAAACTGTGGCATTTGATCCACAGAAACAAGCGGAACATCAGAGACTTCGGCTATTTTGTTGTTTTCTGCAGCAGCGGCCGGAGCAGAAATATCATCTGTTCCCTTGTCAAAATTCACTGTGCCAATGGAAGTTTTCTCCTTGAGAAGTTCTTTTTGGGTAAGTGGCTGTTCTTCGGCAATCTGTTCGTCAGGTTTTACGACAGGTGTCACGAATTTTATACTGTTTTTCAATGGTGCCGGTGGAGGAGGTACCTCTTTCAAAATGTTCTCTTCGATTGGTTTGTCCAGCCTGATATCAGTTAAAACCCTGACAGTGGTATCCTTTGCTGCTTTTTTAGGAAAAATCTGTTTGATCAGCAAGGGGGCAGAAACGATCAGGATAAAGAGCAGTCCTGCGATCACCAACGCCTTGAAAAGCCTTCGGGGCGAATTGGTCCTTAATTCGTAACCGCCATATTCACGGTACTTTGGATCAAAGATCAGGTCACACCATTCGCGCGAAAACAGATCGTTATTTGATGCCATTCTGATTCTTTATTGCAGCGTTCATTTTTTCAAGCAGGTCCAAATCAAAAGGTGCAATGTCATCAATGGCATAGCGGTCGATGTTGCAGATTGCCATTTCGTCCAAGGCATCGATAAGATTTCTGTAAACAGATTCATCGGTCGCCTTGATCAGGACGATGGGGGCATTTTTATCCTTTTTAATGGTGGTCAATCTTTTGTCAAACTCATCGTCCGACAACTTTTTCTTCTCTTTTTCTGTCCTTAGAACCCTGATTTTAGACATCACCTCATAATTTCGTTTCATGAGGAATGTTCGCAAACCTGTCGGAGAAAAACTAGTTTTAACCAATACCGGATCGACTTCATTTTCTCTGGTGCCTTCGTAATAATATACCGCATTATTCTTCCCCAGCAGGATTGTGATTGCCCTGGATGCCTTGATGGTTGTTTGTTCTTCTTCTGCAGATTTCTCCTTCGAAGGGAGGGCGATTTCCATGGTCTGAGGCTTGTTCAGTGTTGTAGCCAGCATAAAAAAGGTAATTAGCAGGAAACCCAGGTCTACCATCGGAGTAAAATCAACCCGGGTGGAGAGCTTTTTGGTTCTTCGCCTTTTTGGACCTTTTCTATGGTTTTGAGCAATTTCGGCCATGCAGATTATTGTTTAATATCCAGATCAGCAGAGGTTTCCAGGGTAGTAATCAGGTTGTACCTGTTTTCGCTCAAGCCCTGAAGTGTACTCATCAGTTTCCTGATCGTTGGGTAGGGTGTAGCCTGATCGGCTTTGATGGCAATGCGGTACTCCTTGCTGATGCTTCGGGTTATGCTTACCCAATTTCTTAATTGATTGTCGAGCGAATCACAAGGGATTCCGGGTGCATAGAGCGGCGTGTCGCGTTCCTCAGGCTTCAAGGCAAGAAATGACTTCATCTGACTGATCGGTATCCCAAAGCTGTTCACCAGACTGAACTCTTTGAGTTCGTCCTGATTGAAGTTGATATTGTAAAGTGTGCCCATTTTTTCGAGAAGGGCCATTCTGTTTTCCTGACCATCAATGCCAAAAAAAAGTTTTCCATTGGCATCAACCAAAACGAGCATGATGTTTCGTTCCGGGATCTTAATCTCCGAGATGGAGGAGGGCGCATTGATAACAGCCGCCTCCTTGTTGGTGAAGTTGGAGGTAAGCATGAAGAAGGTCAGCAGCAAAAATGCCACATCGCACATCGCTGTCATATCGACTGCTGTACTCTTTCTTGGTATTTTTACTTTAGGCATAAATTCTGATTACCAAATTTTTACATCCATTTCTCGCACTCCTAACCCTTCACCACTTCCTGACCGGACAGCCACACAGGGCTGCCCCTGCGGTAACTCTTCCCTCTTCACTCTTCGTTCTTCACTCTTCAATGTTTTGCAGCAAAAGTCTGTGCAATGCTGTAACCTGCCTCATCGATGGCGTAGGTCAGCTTGTCTATCCTGGTGGTAAAATAGCCATAGGCGACCATCGCGATAGCAGCCGAACCGATGCCGAAGGCCGTATTGACCAGCGCCTCAGAGATACCTGTTGCCAAAGCTACAGAGTCTGGAGCCCCGGCATTGGCCATGGCAGCGAAGGAACGGATCATTCCCAAAACGGTTCCCAACAGTCCCAACAGTGTTGCCAGGGAGGTAATGGTGGCAAGGGCAGGCAAATGTTCCTCCAGGCTCGGCAGTTCGAGCGACGTGGCCTCTTCAATACTTTTCTGTATATCAAGTATTTTTTGCTCCTTGGTCATTATCTTGTCCTTTTCCATCTGCTCGTATTTGTCGAGCGTCGATTTGGCAACACTGGCCACTGAGCCCTGCACCCTGTCGCACTCTGCTTTTGCACCCTGGATATCGTCCTTGGCAAGATATTCTTTCAGTCTGGCCACAAATTTAACAGGAGGAAGATTTCCATGGGCTTTTTTGATGGTGTAATATCTTTCCAGTGAAAAGGTCAACACAATGATAAGCAATGTCATCAGAAGCGGTACAATGTAGCCTCCCCTGTAGATGATCCCCAGATAATTCCCCTGCAACGGAGAGTTGGAAGAGTTGTTTCCCTGAAAATTGGAGGGAGCGCCCATAACAAAAAAGTAGACAAGTACCGAAATCACAAATGCTATTGGGATGACCAATGCTGAGAATCTATCCTGAAATTTCGAAAATACTGTTGGTGTCTCCATATATCAAAATGAGTAAAGTTGAAACAAATAAGTTAAAATTTAGTGGTCGTAATCTCGAGGTTTTCTTTTGATTCACTAGAAATCAGTCGACAAATTTAGCAATCTTTGTCAGTTTAGAGGAGAGGAGATTCACAATAATTGTTAAACGATATGATCAAACAAAATTCAAAAATGATTGTATGAATCACTCCTTGCTGAATGACTATCAAGGATATATTCTTTATAGGTACAAATCCCGCTGACCATTGACAATATACCCGTAATCCTCCCGGAATCTGGAAAGCAGATGGGGTTTTTGCCGGAAATAGTCGGAATTCTCAATTTCTGTCAGCTCTTTTTGAATCAACTCTTCCCCAATAGCTTTTGTCTCCGGAGAGGCATAATCGTTGAGGTATTCCCGATAGGTCAGAACGGCGTTGAGTTTGCAGAATTTGCTCTCTTCACAATGGCTCAGCATCCCCATGATGGTTTCCCCTGTCCGGCCACACCGGTATCCTGCCGTACAGAAAGAGGAGATATACCCCAATTTTCCCACCTCCTGAATCACCGCATCCAGGTCCCGCGGATCGCCGATGGTAAACTGTTGGCTCTCTTCGTTGAAATCTTTTTGCTGGTCGCTGTAGGCACCGATTCCGATCCGTGTAGAGGCATCTGTCTGGGTACAACCAAGCTGCAACACCTCCCGTTTAATGGCCGCTTTTTCCCTTGCAGTCACAATCAGTCCTGCAGTAGGAACAGAAAGCCGGAGAACTGCTACCAGTTTTTTGAAATTATCATCCGGCACAATGTACTCAGAGTTGTTGCTTAACCACGATCCCAAAGCAGGCGTCATTCTCGGGAAGGAGATGGTATGCGGTCCGATGCCGAATTGACGTTCCAGATCAAGGGTATGGTGCAGAAGTCCCATCACTTCAAACTTCCAGTCATACAATCCAAAGAGCGCTCCAATGGCAACATCATCCACACCGGCTTCAATAGCGCGGTGAAGGGCATAAAGCCTCCAGCGGTAATGACCTTTCAGGGTATGGGATGGATGTACATTCGCGAATGTTTCACGGTGATAGGTCTCCTGGAAAACCTGATAGGTTCCTATTCCGGCCTCTTTCAGTTTTTTGAGTTTGGCCATCTCCATGGGGGCAGCATTGATGTTGACCCTGCGAATGTTGGTTGCCTGACCAGATTTCGGGGCCACATCTGTCACAGAATAGACGGCTTTGATGCATTCGACCATGTAGTCCACATCCGTGGAAGGATGTTCTCCAAAGACCAGGATTAACCGCTTGTGTCCTTCCTGTAAAACGGAAACCGTTTCGCGTTTGACCTCTTCCATGGTAAGAATTCGCCTGACTTCCAGTTTGTTGGCTTCTCGGAATCCGCAATAGGAGCAGTTGTTGACGCAATAGTTGGCACAATAGAGCGGCGCGAAGAAGACGATCCGGTTGTCGTAAACCTTCTTTTTTACTGCAAGGGCAGTTTGGTTGATCTCCTGCCAGAGTTCCGGATCCTTGACCTGCAGAAGCGCAGCGGTTTCATCAGGAGTTAAGGTCTTGATCGAGAGGGATTTTTGCAAGATGTCCCTGATGAATTTTGGATCAGGATTTGATTGACGGGTCAGAACAGAAAAAATTGACTCATTGTCGATGTAGTCTTTGCCGTTGATCAGGTATTTATCAATCTCTTCGTTATGAATAATCCCCTTTTTCCACTCTTTCGTTCCGGTAACTCCCATGATGTAATTTTGAACTGCAAATATACTCCAAAAAGAGTTTCCAGGCTAGGTTCTTTCCCTAATTTGGTAAGAAGTATGCAAAAGTTTGTGTGATAATTCCCCGAGGGGTTTACCCAGAAAATCGTTGTAGATTTTGATCACTTCAGGGTTTTCATGCGATTTTCTGATCGGTTTTCCCAGGTCTTCCGCATAGATGGCCGCGGCCCGTTTTTTCCTTATTTCCAGATTGGTCGGTATTGGCTGGCCTCCACCTCCCAGACATCCTCCCGGACAGGCCATTACCTCCAGGAAATGGAAATCGGCGGTTCCTGCCTTTATCAGGTCCATGGCCTTCTTGGCATTTGTCAATCCGTGCGCTACGGCAAACTTCAGCTCTACTCCTTCGAGAAACTTCCAATCCTCTAATGTATTTTCTATTTTAACGCTGCTCATTTTAACCCCTTCCATTCCCCTGATGGGCAACACTGCCATGTTTTTGAAGGGAATCTCCCTGCCTGTCACAATTTCGTATGCCG
>CAYHQN010000058.1:0-24575 GCA_964358545.1 uncultured Tangfeifania sp.
ACGTCCGACTGCTTAATAACTGGACCTGCGACCGGTACCTCTGTCTTTTTTTATTATTTTGATACCACCTAGATCTACACCGCCACGATTGAAACCGCCACGATCGCCACCACGATTGAAACCACCACCGCTGCCGCCGCCACGGTTGAAACCGCCACCGCCGCCACCGCCTGGACGCCTTGTGCCGTCTTTAGGTTTTTCGATAGACTCGTTTACAACGATTGTACGTCCGTCAACTTCTGCACCGTTTAATTCCTCAATGGCTTTTTGGGCCTCTTCTGCATTCGGCATTTCAATAAAGCCGAAACCTTTACTCCTTCCGGAGAATTTGTCAGTAATAATTCTGGCTGAAGTAACTTCACCGTACTCTTCAAAAAATCCTTTTAATTCTGCCTCCTCCAAGCTAAATGGAAGGCTTCCTACGAAAATGTTCATAAAAAAAAACTTATTTAATGGTAAATAATCCGATGTAAAGGTAGTTATATTTTAATTCAAAAATTGATTTGTTCTTTTTTTTATTTACGGTATAAGTATCAATATATCAGTTAAATACATTTGTTGACTATCTGAATTTGACCTCTTCCCAGTTTTCAAAGGCACTTTATCCTGGATATTGCACCTATTTGAGAACCAGTTTTTTAGTGCATGGCGATACGGTATGAAAGTTTTAGCATGACGGTATTGTTTGGCTTTTCGAAGTTGTAAAGCTGGCTGAGGTTGTGTGAAAAGTCGAAATTCCCGCTTGAAGCTTCGTATCGACGGTTTTGCGACCATACAAGGTAGAGCGTCGACCCGGGTAAATATTCCCACCTAAGGACAAGATTGGACAGAAACTCATTGAAATTGAAATTTGGGTTGTCAAATTGATAATCTGCTTTCCCATCCCTGTTTTCATCGATCAGGCATATGTTATTTCCGTCCGGAACAGGAAGCAATTGCTGTGCGTCGAAGATGTGAAAACGATCCTGATAATTTGCGTTTGTGGCTTGGGTTACCATCTTCAAATTCGTATATTTTCCAGAGGTGATAAATGGTTGTCCCCAATATTCAATCGTAAGATTTGGACGGATATTTATGTTGATACGTGCCGAAAAGGATAAGATGGTCTGGTTGATTGACCCAAGAATGTACCTTTTGTCGTTCCCGTAATTAACCTCAGTGACATACTGCAAATCATTCTTATTGATGGTGTAGGATGGTTCGAATAAAAATTCAAGAGAATTGTGAGGTTGATAACGGATGATCGGTGAGAACTGATCCATGGAGGCTGACTTGAAGTTTTGTCTGACATGGTTCCCATGGTATTTGACAGAGATTTTCTTCCTGGTGTCCGTCTCTACAAAGACCCAGAACGATTTAACTCCGGGCATTAGCATTGCCGGACCACCCCGTAGTTGGGAGGCTTGCAGCGATTCAGAATCCATATTGAATCCGCCATGCAAAAACCATTGATTCGAGAATTGAATGTGTCCATTGAAATTGCCTCCGGATAGCAGGTGTGTGCCATTGTAATTCCAGGCATTCCACTGATTCAGGTTAAGTCTGGCCGAACGCATAATCCCAACAGGTTTATTGAATTTGTACCCTGCCCAACTTACCTGGATGATTTCATCCGTGGAACGTAAATATCCGATATCATTTAACTCTAACCTTGGCGATTTCCACATGGTGGCAAGCAGGCAATTGAAGTTGCCGCCAATTTTTGCCAATTGAAAATTGCCGCCGTTCCCGGTAAGTGTCGTTAAATTCTTATCGTAATGCAGGTACCTGGCTTCCGGCTGCTGGAAAAGATGTGTGGAAGAGGTCTGGGTTTTATCAATGGACTCCTTACTGCCATTTACATTGCTGACCACGGTATTGAATTGGAGCAACCAGTTTTTCTTGTTAAAATATTGTTTGAAATCGAAACCGAGAGATCTGCCGTTGCGGTGCAGTTCTGCGGTCAGTAGCGAGTCATTCAGACTTCGGTCCGTACTGGTACCCAGGAAGCCAATAATGGTATTGCCATCCTTACTGTCTTTTTGTAATCTTCCGACGAAGTAGTTGGTCAGTGGTTCTACAGTATGCAACCGGCTTACTCCCTTGTAGTCAATCTTAGCCTTTTCTTGCGCCCCAACGCTTTCGATAATGCCTACAGACCATCCTTTGGAAGTTTTCCCGGTCAGTTTAGCGGCTCCGGTAATTTTCGTGAAGTTCGGGACTTTGTCGTACTCTCCGTCTCTCAGATCGGGGGAAATATGGGGTCTTCTGCCAATTCTTCTGGAATAAAACATCTGTTCAGTGGATAAATCACCGTCTCCAAATCCAAGCTGGAACTTGGTAATGTTGTTTCCTTCTATAAAGAAAGGCCTTTTTTCGACAAAGAAAGTCTCATAAGCAGTCAGGTTGACCTGTGATGGATCAGCCTCCACCTGGCCAAAATCAGGATTTATCGTGAAATCGAGTGTCAAATTGTTGGTGACACCGATCTTTCCGTCCACTCCTCCATTCATTTTGGAATCCAAACCGTCGGCATATTTGTTGTTTGGTTCGGGCTGATATTTGTTTACACCTGCTGTAATATAGGGGGTTAAATCAAACTGTTTTTTTGCTTTCAACTCACCATTAAATGCAAGTTCTCCGTAATGACGCGTAAAACCGGATGCATTTCTGGCAATTGGCTGCCACACTGAAAGTTCATTTTTCCGAAAAAGCAGGCGCACAACTTCCAATCCCCATACCGATTTGGTGTTTTTCTCAAATCTTAACTGGTTCAAAGGAATTTTCATCTCTGTGCTCCATCCCCAGCTTTGTTTGGCTGTTTTTACATACCATATAGGATCCCAGGTCAGGCCTTCAACCATCCCGTCTTCGGTAAAAATTTCGTCTACTTTGACACCCGAGGCCGAGACGAAAAAACCAAAAGCAGTTCTTAAGTCATGGTAACTGTCCAAAGCCAATCCTACCATATCTCCGTCCGCTTTGTCTTTTCTGGATAGTCTGCTGACGATGCTATCAGGAGCGGTGTCAAGTGCCTTGATGGCAACGTACAGGAAGTCGTCGTCGAACAACAGCCTATACTGTGTCTCTTGCGATGGCTTTTGATTTTCATACGGTTCGCGCTGTATAAATCCACCTTCCCATTTGCCATTCCATGTCTCTTCATCCAGATTTCCATCAACAAAAATTGGTGAAGTGCACTTCTCAGCCATGTACAGTTTTTTTGGCTGCTCCTGAGAGAATAAGAGGGCATAGTTTGCAAATAAAATATAGATTGCGAGGAAATATCTGGTCATTAAACCAACTTTAAAAGTTATGCAAATAGGACGAAGAACTTTGCTGTTCGTTACATTGCATGTGAACAAATTTTGAATATTGACAAAAAATTCTAAAACAGCCTCCTAACTTTTTTAATTTTCATGTAAGTTTGTACGCTTTTAAAAAGTTACTGAATATGTTTGAAAATCTTACGGATAAGCTGGAACGGTCGTTCAAATTACTGAAAGGCCAGGGTAAAATTACGGAAATTAATGTCGCCGAGACCTTGAAAGAGGTGCGCCGGGCCTTGCTGGATGCTGACGTCAATTTCAAGATTGCGAAGGATTTTACTACCAGGATAAAGGACAAAGCCATTGGTCAGCAGGTTATTACCTCTCTGAATCCGGGACAGTTGATGGTGAAAATCGTTCACGATGAGTTGGTTGAGCTGATGGGTGGACAATCGGTTGATATAAATCTGAAAGGATCACCGGCCATCATCCTGATGTCGGGATTACAGGGATCGGGTAAGACAACCTTTGCAGGTAAACTGGCCAACCGTCTCAAAACCAAACAGGGGAAAAACCCGCTTCTGGTTGCCTGCGATGTATACAGGCCTGCAGCTATTGAACAGTTACGCATTTTGGGCGCTGCGATCCAGGTCAATGTCTACTCCGATGAAACAACCAAAGATCCGGTCAAAATAGCCAAAGATGCCGTAAGAGAAGCAAAATTGAAGGGCAACGATGTGGTGATCATCGATACCGCCGGTCGTCTGGCCATCGATGAGATGATGATGAAAGAGATCGAGGCCATCAAGAATGCTGTTAATCCTGGCGAAATATTGTTTGTTGTCGACTCGATGACGGGCCAGGATGCGGTAAATACTGCTAAAGAGTTCAACGACCGTCTGAATTTCGACGGAGTTGTACTGACCAAGCTGGACGGTGATACCCGTGGCGGCGCTGCCCTTTCGATCCGTTCGGTAGTCAACAAACCGATCAAATTTGTAGGGATGGGCGAGAAGATGGATGCCATCGACGCTTTCTACCCAAGCAGGATGGCCGACCGTATTCTTGGCATGGGTGATATCGTATCCCTTGTTGAGAAAGCCCAGGAGCAATACGATGAAGAGGAGGCAAGGAAATTACAGAAGAAACTGGCCAAAGACCAGTTCAATTTCGATGATTTCCTGAAGCAGATTCAACAGATCAAGAAGATGGGTAACCTGAAAGATCTTGCGGGGATGATTCCAGGAATGGGCAAGGTGTTGAAAGATGTTGATATTGAAGATGATGCATTTAAGCATGTGGAAGCGATCATCTACTCTATGACCAAGGATGAGCGGGCAGATGCTGCTTTGATAGACGGCTCGAGACGCAAAAGAATAGCCAACGGCTCAGGGACTTCGGTTCAGGAGGTGAACAGGCTGCTGAAGCAGTTTGCGGATACCCGCAAGATGATGAAGATGGTCTCTTCGGGCGCAAACATGAAGAAGATGATGACGCAGGGGAAAGGGCAGAGGCACTGAAATTAAAGATTAAAGATTACAAATTAAAGATAACTAGCTGTTTGTCTTTTATTATTTTTTACTTCTGTTATAATATTGAACCATGGTTTTAGTTGATGGCAAAGAGATTGCAAAAATTCTGAAGCAGGAGATTGCGGAGGAGGTTGCAAAAATAGTAGCTTCAGGGAAGAGAGCGCCCCATCTGGCGGCTATCCTGGTAGGTCACGACGGGGGAAGTGAAACTTATGTGGCAGCAAAAGTGAAAGCCTGCGAGGTGGTTGGTTTCGGGTCGACCCTGATTCGATTCGAAGATACCGTTACCCAGGAGGAGTTGCTTCAGTCTATCAAGGGATTGAATGAAGATCCTTCCATTGATGGATTTATTGTTCAGCTGCCATTGCCCAAACATATTTCGGAAGAAAAGGTGATAGAGGCCATCGATCCCAAAAAGGATGTGGATGGATTTCATCCGGTAAATGTCGGTAGGGTCGTGGCCGGTATGCCCGCCTTTGTTTCGGCTACTCCGTATGGCATTATGGAACTGCTTCGGAGGTACAAGATCGAGACCAAAGGCAAAAGTTGCGCGGTGATAGGCCGTAGCAATATCGTGGGTCGCCCGATGAGTATCCTGCTCTCCCAAAAAGGAGTGGATTGCACTGTTACCCTTTGTCACAGCCGGACAAAAAACCTGAAAGAGATCTGCCTACAGGCCGATATCATCGTTGCAGCACTCGGAATGCCTGAGTTTTTGACCGGTGATATGGTCAAGGAAGGAGCCGTTGTCATCGATGTTGGAACCACTCGTGTGGCCTCCGACCAGACCAAATCAGGATTCAAATTGAAAGGGGATGTGAAATTTGACGAGGTAGCCCCAAAATGTTCATACATCACTCCGGTACCCGGTGGCGTCGGTCCCATGACCATTGCTTCACTGCTTTACAACACACTCCTGTCGAATAAACATCAGATTTACAAGTAGATATACCTGTTGCCCTTCTCCAGGACGCACGAATATGAGGCCGATGAAATGGGACTCTATTTTATGGCAATGGCTGGATATGATCCAACCCAGAGTATCGATTTCTGGAAGGCCAAACTTGAATTGCAGGGCTCTTTTTTATTGTTTTTTTTGAAAGAGATGATTCCAATTTGATTAGGTAAAAGATAAGTTTTCCTAAGAATTAGTATCTTTGTATAAAATTGAATATATGGAACAAGCACAATTGTATTCAAAAATTAGTGTTTTGCCAACAGATCTGCAGTCTGAGGTGAATGACTTTGTAGATTTTCTTCTGAACAAAAGAAAAAAAGATACAAAGGCAAAGAAACCGGTTTTTGGGTGTGCAAAAGGAGAGATCTATATTTCACAAGATTTTGATGAGCCTCTCGATGATTTCAAAGAATACATGCACTGATCGTATCAACCCTAGAATTTATCCACAGGGATCCTTTTGACAGACTGTTAATTGCACAGAGTCAAAAAGAAAACCTAACCATTGTTACCAGGGACGAAAACATAAAGAAATATTCCATTCAGACAATTTGGTAACTCACTGGTCTCTACGATATCTGCTAATTTTTTCAGAGCAGCTTTTTCGTTTTCTCCGCCAACTCCTTGTAAAGTTTCTCACTGACCGGTACCAGTGGCAACCGGACTATATTTTCACACATTCCTACCGAATGCATAGCTGCTTTGACTCCGGGTGGGTTACCTTCGGCAAAGAGATCTTCCACCAGTGATTGCATGTCCAATTGAATGGTTGCGGCATTGGTGTAATTTCCGTTCAGTGCATAATGGGTCATCGCAGAAACCAATCTTGGAGCCAGGTTAGCGGCCACTGAAATCACCCCATCGCCACCGAGTGAAGTGGTCGGTACGATCAGGCCGTCATCGCCCGTGATGACACTGAATCTGTCTGGTTTTCCCTTTAATATCTTGATAATCTCCCCAAAATTGCCGGATGCCTCTTTGGTCCCGACGATGTTTGCCGCGTCATGGGCCAGACGTAATGTGGTTTCTGCGCTCATATTGGTACTTGTCCTTCCGGGTACGTTATAAAGCACAACCGGAAGTGGACAGGCGGCTGCAATGGCCATGAAATGCCGGTAAATTCCCTCCTGGGATGGTTTGTTGTAGTAGGGAACGACGGATAAAATACCATCCGCCTTTTGAAGATTGAGCGCTTTCAACTGATCGATCACATCGGAGGTGCTGTTGCCGCCAACGCCAACCATGACAGGGATTTTGCCGGCAGTTCTGGCAATAACAAAGTCGACCAGCGACTGTTTTTCTGCGTGTGACAAAGTAGCGGTTTCGGCTGTAGTTCCTAGTACTACAAGATAATCCATGTGATTTTCGACCTGAGCGTCGACCAGTTTACCCAAACTGGCGTAATCTATCTGAAGATCACTGAGAAAAGGGGTGATGAGTGCCACACCGGCACCGTGAAATACTTTGTTCATTTTTTCAGTTGTTCTCGTTCAATTTTTCAAGATAATGAATGATCTGTTCCATCAAAAAACGGCATTTGGGATTGGCAGAAACGTCTATTTCAAGATCATACAGATTTGGATCCAGGCCTTTCCAGCCTACTTTGAACCTGGCCACTGAATGAATCAGCAAATACTGCAGTGCAATACTCTTGTCCAGGGACAGATCGATAAGGATATCAAATTCCTGTTGCACAAACTGCAATCCCTCACCACTTTTGGGTCGGCCAAAGAAGCTGACGTTGCTGCTGTTCATAAACCAGGAGTTGGAAACGGTCGACAAGGTCTCTTTCTCTCTTTTTGAGTTGATGTAGGCGATGCCAAACGATTTGATGTCTCTCTCCGTTAAAATCTTTCGAAGCGACTCATAGGTCTCTATACTCTCCTCGTCAGTAGGGTTCCAAAGGATTCCAATATATTTTGCCTCGGGCAGGGTAATGATTTTTACCGACCGGAGTTGTCTCTTGTAAGCCTGAAACAATCTTTTTTTGATGTACGAATTGAATATTCTTCTACACATGGCGACAAAGTTATGTATTCGAACTAAAAATCTATGTTGTTTTATACTCCGGATTTTCTATTGTAACTTTCAATCTGTAAGCAAACGATAGCTTTCCTCCGAAATGACCGGAATTTTGAGTTGAGTGGCTTTTTCTAATTTGGATGGTCCAATATTTTCACCTGCAATTAGATAGCTAGTTTTTGCGGAAATTGAGGAGACGTTTTTTCCGCCGTGCAATTCGATGTCAGCTTTCAATTCGTCACGAGAATAATTTTTGAATGTTCCGGATATGACAAACGACAATCCTTTCAATTTTTCGGAAGATCCCTCCAATTGGATGATTTCTGTCTCCAGTTTTAATGTAACATTTTTGAGCCTGTCAATCAATTGGAGATGCTGCTCTTTGGAAAACCAGTCGATAATGCTTTCCGCAATTTTTACCCCAATTTCGTCCACGGAAGTTAGGGCGGTCAGATCGGCCTGTTTCAGCAAGTCAATAGACTTTATGCTTCGTGCAAGCTTTTTGGCGACTGTTTCACCCACATACCTGATCCCCAGGGCGAAAAGTACCCTTTCGAAGGGGATCTCCTTCGAGGCTTTTAGTCCGTCGAGGATCCTGTCGGCCGATTTATCGCCCATGCGGTCGAGCGAAACCAATTGCTCTTTTTTCAGATCGTAGAGATCGGCCACATTGCGGACAAGCCCCTGTTGGTAAAGCAGGTCGATGGTTTCGCTGCCGAGTCCATCCACGTTCATTGCCTTGCGGCTGATAAAATGTTCGATCTTGCCTTTGATCAGCGGCGGACAGCCATCTTCGTTCGGACAGTACCAGGCCGCTTCACCCTCTTCCCTAACCAACGTGGTGCCGCACTCCGGACAATCGTGAATAAACTGAACGGCTGCACTGGCCGGGTCTCTCTGTGCGGTATCGACCCCCACAATTTTGGGAATGATTTCGCCACCTTTTTCCACAAAAACGATGTCGTTTGCATGCAGATCAAGACTTTCGATCACATCGGCATTGTGCAGCGAGGCCCTTTTGACCACGGTCCCGCCCAACTGTACAGGTTCGAGGTTCGCAACGGGAGTCACGGCCCCTGTTCTCCCTACCTGGAAATCGATACTCAGCAATTTTGTTGCCACCTGTTCAGCCTTAAATTTATAAGCGATAGCCCATCTTGGGCTTTTTGCGGTATAGCCCAACTCTTCCTGTACCCTTTTGGAGTTGACCTTGATGACTACGCCATCTGTTGCAAAAGGAAGCTCTTCCCTTTTTTGGTCCCAAACCGAAAGGTAATGGAGAATTTCCGCTGCATCCCTGCATTTCTGCGCATGGGGTGAGATCTGGAAACCCCATTTGGCGGCTTGTTGCAGCAGTTCATAATGGCCATCTTCCGGCAGGTTCTCACCCAGGATGTAGTAGAAATAAGCATCCAGTTTTCTCGAGGCCACCATCGATGAATTCTGAAGTTTCAGGGTACCTGATGCTGCGTTTCTGGGATTGGCGAAGAGTTGTTCCCCCTGTTCTGCCCTTTCACGGTTGAGTGCATCAAAGACAGCAAAAGGCATCACAATTTCTCCCCGTATCTCAAACAGGGCAGGATAATTACCATGAAGTCCCAGCGGGATGGAACGAATTGTCCTGACATTTGCCGTTACATCATCTCCTTTCTCACCGTCGCCGCGGGTGACAGCCCTCAGGAGTTCACCATCCCGGTAGGTAAGACTAATGGAGGTGCCATCTAGTTTGAGTTCGCACACGTAACCGGGCTTTTCGCCAGATAATTTCTCCACCCGTTGCACAAACTCGCTGACCTCCGTGTCGGAATAGCTGTTGGAGAGCGAAAGCATGGGATATTGATGCACCACCTGCTGAAACTCGCGGGAGATATCGCTTCCAACGCGCCGGGTAGGGGAGTTGGGGTCGGCAAACTGCGGAAACTTGCTTTCGAGCGCAAGAAGATCGCCCATCAGCATGTCGAACTCAAAATCTGAGATGACCGGCTGATTGAGTTTGTAATAGTTAAGGTTGTGCTGCTCAATATCCTGACGCAGTTGGTTGATTCTCTTTTTTACTTCTTCGGGCAACATAGAGGGTGATTTTTCAAGTGGTTTAAAAGTATAAAAAAGGAAGCAATCTTTTCCCTATTCACATTTTGTTGATAACATATTCCAAATTAATCTGACTTCTGACTTGGAATTGTAAAGTTTAAAATTGTACTTTTGCATCGAAACTAGGTTTCATTCCCATCTTTTCCGATGGGGTGAATCAAAAAGGGAATCCGGTGCAATTCCGGAGCTGTACCCGCAGCTGTAAGCCCACTCAAAAGGTTTCTGAATCAAAGCCACTGTCTGTTAAACGATGGACGGGAAGGCGCAGAAAACCGGGCGAGCCAGAAGACCTGCCAGTTTCAACTATCTTTTTCGCTATCGGGACGAACAGCGATAAATTTTGTGCAAATTTTTTCAATGTATTGATATTTAATTATTAAACTATTTCTGTTATGAGAAACTCATTTTCATTCGTCTCTGTTTTGTTGTGTATGCTATTGTTTGTTACCTCCTGTAGTAAAAAGGATGATGTCAATGTGCAAACGATTGATTTTGAATCGTTGTCAATCCCTTCGGCTGGTTATTGGAATGGTTCTGATGCCACAGGTTCATTTACCTCTTCAGGCATGAAATTTGACAACCAATACAATGCTGCCTGGCAATCGTGGAGCGGTTTTTCCTATTCTCAAAAGAACGATGTTACAACTGGGGGGTTTGAGAATGAGTATAGTGTGATCGATCCGGCCAACCAGAAGAACAAGTTCGCCATTTTCTTTCAATCCTATAGTGGAGACACCTTTGCCCAGTTTGGCAACAACCAGGATTTTGCAATTGAGTCAGTTGATTTGTGCAACAGTACTTATGCAGCACTCACCATGAAGAACGGCAATGCTTTTAGCAAAAAATTTGGTGGAAATATGGGTACTGATCCCGATTGGTTTAAAGTGACCATCAATGGTTATGACCACAACAACAAATTGATGGGCAGCAAAGAGGTGTATCTGGCTGATTTCAGGTTTGCTGATTCTTCCAAAGATTTTATTCTCAACAAGTGGACTACCGTGGATCTTACCTCTTTGGGAAAAGTAAATAAAATCACTTTCGCTTTTGCCTCCTCTGATACTGGCGCTTATGGGATTAATACGCCGACTTATGTTTGTATGGATAACATAAGGTATATCAAAGAGGAGGTGAATTTATAGTACACGTCAGGTTGCTTCGTCGTTCCTCCTAGCAATAGCAGATTTTTATATTTACTTGAATATAAACAGATTGCTTCGTCGTTCCTCCTCGCAATGACGGACAACGTGTGATGGGGCGAGGGGTGGGTGATAATTAAGAACAAATCATATTTTCTGACCCACCCCGCGCCTCATCCAACTGAACAACCAGCGACCGTCATTGCGACCGCGAGGCACGAGCGGGAAGCAATCTGTTGCATTCCTGCCTGTCAAGAACGATGACACCGTCATTGGTAGGAGGCACGACGAAGCAATCCATGGCCTAGTGTAAAATCATCATTAACTTTTTTTTCAAAATCACGTAACAAATTATGTCGCTAAAGAAATATACTGTTTCTTTGCACATTAAATTTTAAAAAACATTGTAATGGTTACAGTTTCGAAAGATAGTATGGTTACCCTGACCTATGATTTGAGGTTGGATGGTAAAGAAGGTGAGATATTTGAGTCAGCTACAATGGAGAGTCCGCTGATCTTTCTTCATGGCGCGGGGTTGATGATCCCTGCTTTTGAGGAGCAACTGATTGGTAAAAGATCCGGTGATAAATTTGAGATTGCCATTCCTGCAGCAAGCGGATACGGCGAGATCAACGAAGAGGCCGTTGTTGAGTTGCCACTCGACATTTTCAAGGTAGACGGGAAAGTTGATGATCAACTGGTGGCTCCCGGAAACAGCGTTCCTATGATGTCTGCACACGGTCAGCGCATGGACGGTATTGTTGTATCTGTTGAGGGAGAGACTGTTACCATGGATTTCAACCATCCCCTGGCCGGTGAAGACCTTCATTTCACAGGTGAAATTCTTGAAGTACGCGAAGCTTCTGCTGAAGAGCTGAGTGCAGCATACAGTGGTGGCGGTTGCGGATGTGGCAGCAGCTGCGGCAGTGACGGCGGTAGTTGCGGAGATGGTGGATGCGGAGATGGCGGCTATGGTGACAGCGACACGAAATCTGGCGGATGTGGCAGTGGTTGCGGATGCAACTAATTGCAGGACCAAAAAATAGATAAAAAACCCGGGTGAAAACGTCCGGGTTTTTTATTTTTTCATTAAACCTTTACAATCCTGAAGGATCTAACCAAGAATAACAGAAAAGTTGAATAAATTTAGACTGTAAAAAAAACAACCATTTTGAACAACTTCGGAAAAATATTTACACTCACCTCTTTTGGTGAATCCCACGGCGCCGCCATCGGTGGTGTTGTCGACGGTTGTCCTGCAGGTGTTAAAATCGACATTGATTTGATACAGGCCGATCTGAACCGCAGAAAACCCGGACAGTCTCACATCACCACTTCCAGACAGGAATCGGATCAGGTTGAGTTGCTTTCGGGTATTTTTGAGGGTTACACAACCGGCGCCCCCATCGGCTTCCTGGTAAGAAACAAGGACCAGCATTCGGCTGATTATTCGAATATTAAGGATCTGTACCGGCCATCGCATGCTGATTTTACCTACGACCAGAAATATGGGTTCAGAGACTACCGCGGAGGTGGCAGGTCTTCGGCCCGTGAGACCATTGCAAGAGTTGTGGCCGGCTCAATAGCAAGGCAGATGCTGGCGCTTTCGGGAGTTAAAATCCTGGCTTATGTTTCGAGAGTCGGAGAAATAGCATTGGAAAAATCTTACCAGGATCTTGATCTCCAAAAAATTGAGACCAACATTGTCAGGTGTCCTGATCAGGAAACTGCTGAGCGCATGATTCATAGAATCGAAGAAGCCGGACGAAATCATGATACCGTTGGCGGAGTGATTACCGGTGTGGCAACAGGTGTTCCGGCCGGATGGGGAGGTCCTGTTTTTAATAAACTTCATGCTGATCTGGGTTCTGCGATGTTGGGAATCAATGCAGTCAAAGGCTTTGAATATGGTTCGGGATTTTCAGGGACCAGACTTTCCGGATCACAGCACAACGATATTTTTATACCGTCAGAGAATGGAATAAAGACACTGACCAACCACTCCGGCGGCATTCAGGGTGGTATATCCAATGGGCAGGATATTTACTGGAATGTGGCATTTAAGCCGATTGCCACCTTGTTGAAGGAGCAAAATACAGTTGATATTCATGGTAATGAAGCTGTTGTAAATGTTAAGGGCAGGCACGACCCTTGTGTATTGCCAAGGGCCGTTCCAATTGTTGAAGCGATGGCCGCACTTGTTCTGGCCGATCATTTCCTGTTGAGCAGAGTTTCTAAACTATAAAAAATCACAGATTATGGAATCAAAAGAGGCAATTATCAAAGCAATGGAGAAGGCAGGCAAACCTATGAAAGGCGGCGAAATCGCCGATGCTTCGGGTGTTGACAAAAAAGAGGTGGATAAACTGATCAAAAAACTGGTTGCGGAAGGCAAAGTTGACTCTCCAATACGCTGTTTTTACGCATTGGTGAAGTAAGAACCACAAATGAACACAAATGGGCACAAATGTTAATGCAAACGTATGTACTTGGTTTCCTTTGTGCGTACTTGGTGTCCTTTCCCGAAAAATCGGGACAAGTTGTGGTAAAATTTTATTGAAGGCTTAAACTAACTGATTCAAAACTTGAAATAATGACCCAACTTTCCAGGGTTACCTTGTTGATGGCGGTAACTGTATTTCTATTTTCGTCTTGTAAAAATGATGCGAAAAAGAGCGGCGCCCCTGCCGAGGGAAGAAACATCCTGACTGTTGATGGTCAGGTGCTTAAACTATCCACGCTCGACTTTTCGAATGTTTATACCGGCAAATTGCTTGCCAATGAGGAGATTGACATCCGGCCTGAAATATCGGCGAAAGTAACCGGGATATTTTTCAAAGAGGGGAGTAATGTTTCCAAAGGGGAATTGCTGGTGAAGATGTTTGACAAAGATTTGCAGGCTCAGTTAAAATCCAACCAATTGCAGATAGAACTGGCGCAAAAGGAGCTTGATCGCAAAAAGGAGCTTTACCAATTCAAAGGGATCAGCAAAGAAGAGCTCGATATTTCAGAGAATAATTTCAATACCCTGAAAGCCGCAAATGATCTGATCAAAGCTCAGATTTCCAAGACAGAACTTCATGCGCCATTTACGGGAGTAGTTGGGTTGAGAATGGTGAGTGAAGGTGCTTTCGTATCCAACACGACCATTATTACCTCGCTGCAACAGATTGATCCGATCAAAGTGGATTTTGCCGTTCCTGAAAAGTTTATTTCCAACCTGAATATAGGGAAAGAGTTTGATTTTGGCATTGACGGCAGAGATGAACGATATACTGCCAAGATTTATGCCCTCGAATCCAAAATCGATCCCCAGACCGGATCTATCCGGGTACGTGCGCTTTGTCCTAATTCCAAAAGAGTCTTGTATCCGGGATCCTATGCTAAAATTAACCTTAAACTTTTTCCCAACAAAGCGTGTATCATGATTCCTGCCAAGGCAACCGTTCCAATGATGGAAGGCGAACAGGTTTTTGTCCTGAAAAAGGGGAAAGCCAGTGCAGTTGACATCAAAACGGGCTATCGTACGGAGCGTGAGGTAGAGGTTACCAAAGGTTTAGCTCCCGGTGATACATTGGTAACCACTGGACTGTTACAGATTAAAGAAGGAATGCCGATCAGAGTGAAAATTCAGAACATGTAATCAAATTTTGAAATCAACCAAATGAAATACCCATGAGAAAATCTTCACACCAACCGATAATGATAATGAAGGTATTCCATGCGGCCATAAAAAAACAAAATATTATCGCATGAATATCGCTTCGATAAGCATCAAACGACCGGTACTTGCATCTGTATTATCCATAATGCTACTTTTATTTGGCTTTGTGGGTTTTAAAATGCTTGGCTTGCGCGAGTTTCCGAGTGTGGATCCGCCCATTGTTACCGTTTCCACATCTTATACTGGGGCCAACGCGGATGTGATGGCTACACAAATTACCCAGATATTGGAGGAATCAATCAATGGGATCGCCGGGATTCGGACTTTGTCCTCCTCCAGCAGTGATGGAAGTAGCCGGATAACTGTAGAGTTTAACATTGATGCCGACATGGAAGCGGCAGCCAACGATGTACGGGACAGGGTTTCCCGTGTTTTAAACCGATTGCCGCAGGATTGTGACCCACCTGTGGTCATCAAAACTGATGCAGATGCGGATGCTATCCTCGTATTGACCGTTCAGAGCAATGCCAGAAGCCTGCTTGAATTAACTGACTTTGGAATCAATGTATTTAAGGAGCGGCTTCAAACCATTCCTGGAGTCAGTGATATCAGAATCTATGGCGAGAAAAAATATGCCATGCGGCTGGAACTTGATCCTGCCAGGCTTACATCATTTCAGATTTCCCCAACGGATATTAGAACCGCACTTCAGCGGGAAAACGTTGAATTGCCTTCCGGCAGGATAGAAGGTTATGAAAGGGAATTGACTATCAGAACTCTTGGAAGACTTAAAACTGAAGATGAATTCAATAACCTTCTGATCAAGGAGCAGAATGGGGTCCTGATCAGGTTGAAGGACATTGGAAGGGCTGTTCTTGCCGCAGAATCATTGAAAAGCAGCTTCAAAGGGAATGGAGGAGTGCAAATGATAGGACTTGCGATCCAGCCTCAGCCCGGGTCCAACCATATTGCGATAGCCGATGAATTTTATAAAAGGGTTGAGAAGCTCAGGCAGGAAGTGCCGCCTGATATGAAATTGTCTATTTTGAATGATATTACGGTCAATATCAGAAAAGGGATCAAAGAAGTGGAAGAGACCATTTTCTTCTCATTTGCCCTGGTTGTGCTCGTGATATTTGTCTTTCTAAGGCACTGGAGAACGACCTTGATACCCGTCCTGGCCATTCCGATTTCCCTGATCGGTACTTTTGCCATCATGTATTTTGCCGGTTTCACAATTAACCTTCTGACTTTACTTGGAATCGTGCTGGCAACAGGACTTGTTGTGGATGATGCCATTGTCGTACTCGAAAATATTTACAAGAAGATCGAATTGGGTGAAAAGCCCATGACGGCAGGTCATAAAGGATCTGAAGAGATCATCTTTGCCATTATCTCGACCACCATCACGCTGGCGGCTGTATTTTTGCCTATCATGTTTTTGAGTGGAATAACCGGAAGACTCTTCCGCGAGTTCGCGGTAACTGTAGCAGGATCGGTTCTTATCTCAGCTTTTGTTTCGCTCACACTCACACCGATGATGTGTTCAAGAATGCTCAAAAAAAGCACTTCAGAATCAAAATTGTACCACAATAGCGAGCTCTTTTTTGAAAGAATGACCCAAGGCTACCACAATTCACTGAGAGCTTTCATCAAACACCGCTGGATAGCAGTGGTAATTATGGTGGCTTCTATGGTCATCATCGTTGTGATTGGTAGGATAATCCCTTCGGAACTTGCTCCGATGGAAGATAAAAGCAGGATCAGAATTACAGTAACGGCACCAGAAGGCACCGCCTTCGAATCAATGGACAACTACATGCAAAAATTGACGGATGTTCTTGATACGATTCCAGAAAAAGAAACGCTGATGATCATGACAGGAATGCAGGGTACTAATACCGGTATGGTAAGAATAGGCCTGGTCAATCCCGATGAACGGAAACGTTCACAGCAGGAGATAGCAGACTGGCTGAACGGTTTTATGCGGAAAAATAATTTTGCCAGAGGATATGCGACCCAGGAACAAACCATCGCCACTTCCAGAAGAGGTGCAGGACTGCCCGTTCAGTTTGTTATCCTGGCACCCGATTTCGCAAGCCTGAAGGAAGTTCTGCCCAAATTCCTGGATAAAGCCATGGAAGACAAGACCTTCCAGGTGGTCGACGTGGATTTGAAGTTCAACAAGCCTGAACTTAGAATAGATATTGACCGTGACCGTGCAAAAACCCTTGGGGTGACCATCCGCGACATTGCCGAAAACCTTCAGCTTTATTTTAGTCAGCAACGCTATGGCTATTTTGTTTTGAGGGACAGACAGTACCAGGTGATTGGGGAAGCATCGCGTTCGAACCGGGACAATCCCATGGATCTTTCTTCTATTTACGTGAGAAATTCAGCTGGTAAGCTGATTCAACTTGATAATGTACTGAAGGTTTCGAATCAGAGCAATCCGCCACAGATTTATCGTTTCAACAGATATGTTTCTGCAACGGTTGCAGCTCAGCCTGCCACCGGTGTTACGCTTGGTGAAGGAATAGCCGGGATGAAGAGTATTGCGAAAGAAGTGCTGCCTGAAAATTTCTCCACCTCCTTATCCGGATCTTCCCGCGACTTTGATGAGAATGCCAGCAGCCTGGTCTATGCTTTCGTTTTTGCATTGATACTGATTTTCCTTGTGCTGGCGGCGCAGTTTGAAAGCTATCGCGATCCGATGATTGTGATGCTGACAGTTCCGCTGGCCATTGCAGGGGCCTTGATATCGCTAATCGCATTCGACCAGACACTGAACATCTTTAGTGAAATTGGAATCATTATTTTGATTGGAATAGTAACCAAAAACGGAATCCTGATTGTCGAGTTTGCCAACCAGAAAAAATTATCCGGTTTGCCTTTAAAGGAGGCTGTACTGGAGGCCGCAACGCTCCGTTTGCGTCCTATTTTAATGACCAGTCTGGCTACCATGCTGGGTGCACTTCCCATCGCCCTGGCTCTCGGAGCTGCGGCCAAAAGTCGTGTTCCAATGGGTATTGCCATTATCGGTGGTTTAATGTTCTCTTTGATACTGACACTTTACATTGTACCGGCGCTCTATACATTAATCTCAGGAAAAATAACATTTGCCGACGAGGCCGAGGAATTGGAAGCCGATATCGAAGATTAGTCACGCTGTACAAGGGAAATAAAAAAATGAAAAAAATAGTTCTAAATATTGGTATTCTATTGTGCATGAGCTTTATGGCAAAAGGGCAAGCAGTTTCGCTGAGTCTTGAGGAGGCCATCTCGATAGGGTTGAAGAATAATTTCTCCATTCAAATTGCCAACAACGATTCAAAAATCGCTGAGAACAACAATACCCTGGGAAATGCTGGTTTTCTCCCAAGTCTGAGCCTTAACAGCGGAGCGAAGAAAAGCATTACCTCCACAAATACGGAGGATATGTTAGGGGTTAAAACTGAAAGTCCAAACCAGCAAATATCCAACTACAACATGGGTGTTTCTCTCGACTGGACCTTGTTCAACGGTTTTGGGATGTTCATTAAAAAGGAGAGACTGGGATCCTTGCAAATGCTTCAGCAGACTGCCACAAGAGCAACCATCGAGAATACCGTTTCTGAGATTGTCATCTCCTATTTTGCCATTGTGCAACTGAAAAACCTGCTTCAGGTCCTGCAGAATGCCATTGATTTTTCAAACAGCCGTTACGAACTGACAAGAAAGAAATTACAAATAGGTTCTACATCTGAATTGGCCCTTTTAAAGTCTTCGACGGATCTCAATGCTGACAGTGCTGCCTTTCTGCGCCAAAAGGTATCGCTTACCAATGCCAAGGCTAAATTGAAAGCACTATTGGTGCTCGAAACAACCTCCGATTTTGATGTCTCCTCCACCATTCAGTTCAATCAATTGCTCGATTATGCCAATCTGAAAGAGGCACTGTTTTCATCCAACAGCCAGATAAATCTTGCCAAACAGTCTGTTGATATCGCTTTGCTGGATTACAGGCTGACGCATGCCCCTAAGTATCCGCAAGTTGCTTTTTTTACTGATTATACCTACAACCATTCAAAGTACAATTGGGGTTCTACGGCTATCAATCAGAACAGTGGACCTGTATTTGGATTGAATCTTTCCATCCCCGTGTTTGATGGGTTCAACAAAAGCAGGGTTTCAGCCAATGCCCGGATTGAAGCAGAATCAAACAAATTATCGTATCAACAGGTAATGGTCAACATGGAGTCTTCGCTTTGGCAGATCTACAATGAATATAGAAATGATTTAAAGTTGGTTACCCTCGAAACGGCCAATCTTGAGGTTGCCAGGCACACGGCCAAAATATCCTTTGAAAAGTTCAGAATAGGGGAGATGAGTGATTATGAACTGCGTCAAATACAACTCTCAGAACTGGAAGCTGAAAATAGTCTTCTCTCAGCCCAGTTTCAGGCCAAAAAATCTGAAACGGAACTGCTTCGACTGAGTGGAAAACTGATAGAAGACAAAAAAAGCGAATAAATTGCTTTCTTTACAACTTTAGTCACTTTAGTTCACTCTAGTCACTTTAGGCACTTCCTGAATGAGAACCGGCAATCTCTTCCAAAAAAAATCGATCTCCATGATCCTGCACGATTCGTCAGATCTTGCACTTCATGGATCCGGAATGAAACGCACGCTGGGAGTGGTCGACCTTACAGCGCTGGGAGTTGCAGCTATCGTAGGGGCCGGAATCTTCAGTACCATTGGAAATGCTGCTGCAACCGGTGGCCCGGCTGTTTCCCTGTTGTTTGTCTTTACTGCCATCGCCTGCGGACTCTCTGCCATGTGCTATGCCGAATTTGCCTCAGCCATCCCAATCAGCGGCAGTGCCTATACCTATGCCTATGCAAGTTTTGGGGAACTTGTCGCGTGGATCATCGGCTGGGACCTGATCATGGAATATGCCATCGGCAATATCGCGGTAGCCATCTCCTGGTCTGGCTATTTTACAGGTTTGCTCTCAGGATTTGGCCTGCATATATACTCTTTCCTCACTACAGATTATCTGACGGCGCTGAGGGGTTACCATGAGGCTATGGTTTCTATCCAAAATGGCGCTTCCATTTCAAGCTTAAGTCCAGCGCTAAATGAGGCTTACCAGGCCTGGACCAGCGCTCCCCAGATATTCAATTTCAGGCTGATCGCCGATATACCGGCATTCATGATTGTTGTGCTCATCACATGGATCTGTTACATTGGGATCCGGGAGTCCAAAAGGGCCAACAATATGATGGTTTTGCTCAAGATTGGTGTGCTGATTTTGGTCATTGCTGCCGGGGCCTTTTATGTAGATCCGGCCAACTGGTCACCTTTTGCACCCAATGGATTGCCGGGAGTACTAAAGGGAATTTCGGGTGTGTTTTTTGCCTACATCGGGTTTGATGCCATCTCGACCACGGCCGAGGAGTGCAAAAATCCCAAAAGAGACCTTCCCAGGTCGATGTTTTATTCGCTTTTGATTACAACAGTCTTATATGTGCTGGTCAGTTTGGTTTTGACCGGTATGGTACCTTTTGACCAATTGGGAGTTGCCGATCCGTTGGCCTTTGTCTTCGCCAAATTGCATCTCGCGAAACTTTCAGGGATCATTGCCATCAGTGCCGTCATTGCCATGGCCAGTGTTCTTTTGGTTTTTCAGCTGGGCCAGCCACGAATCTGGATGAGCATGAGCCGCGACGGACTTTTGCCGCCTATTTTTGCAAAATTGCATCCCAAATACAGGACGCCCGGTTTTTCGACCATCGTGACCGGATTTTTAGTGGCGTTACCGGCTCTTTTCATGAATCTTACCGAGGTAACAGACCTGACCAGCATCGGCACTTTGTTCGCATTTATTCTGGTATCAGGCGGAATCCTGATCATCAATCCAAAAGGATCGAGAGCCGGGAAAGACAGGGGATTTGTCGTTCCCTACTTCAACAGCAGGTATTTTATTCCCCCCCACTGTGCTGGTTGTGGGTTTCTTATTTAGCTATACACAAACAGGAGTTCCCGGATTGAATAATATTTTTATGAATTGCTCCATCCATTCAATTCCATATATTTTGTTCTGGCTAACCACTGTGATTGTGACTATTATGGCAGTCGTCAAATCCTGGTCTTTCATTCCCGTCATCGGTCTTCTGACCAATTTTTACCTGATGAGCGAACTGGGTATTACCAACTGGACCCGATTTGGTGTGTGGCTCGTAATTGGTTTGTTACTCTATTTTAGTTATGGAATCTTCCATTCCAAATTAGATGAATCCAAAGAGACTGTTGTCTAATTTGTTAACCGGACGAAGTCGCTGGTTGACATTACTGTTGGTTTTACTTAATCCACTTCGGGGGAAATTGAAATTGGCACAAAAAAATTGAATCAATTTCGTAGTTTTGTGGGATGATTGATGTAAAAGCTTAATTATACTGCAACCCATGATGCCCAAATCCCTATACCGGTTCAGATTGCTTACGCTGTTTCTGCTGATTGCACTGGCATCTGCAGCACAAAAAAAAAACAACGATAATTTCCATATATCCGGCAGAATAAGGGTAGACAATGGTGATCCTGCGGGGACGGTTGTCTCCCTGATAAATTCGGCTTCAAATAAGACCGAAAATAGCGCTACCGTCAGTACTACCGGTAAATTTGAATTTGATCTTGCCTTCTTTTCAGAGTACCGGATGACGGTTGTTAAGGATAACCATTATACCAAGGATATCGACGTCTCGACCATGATTCCTTCCCAGGTATGGGCAAAAGACAGCATATTCCCTCCCTTTTTGATGGTGGTAACCATCTATAAAAGAGTCCCGAATGTTACGCTAAGCTTTGAGGGAAAGGTTGTTGGCAAAATAAGCTATTCACCTAAAGGTAAACTCGACAATTTCGATTCCAATATTTTCATCGACGACAAGGATATCAGGAAGGAGATAGATCAGGCCCTCAAGGCCCACGAAGATGAAATTTTCAATGCAAAAATGGCCGAAGCTGTCGAATTTGAAAAGAAAAACCAGATAAGGGAGGCCATCCATGCCTATGAAGAGGCCCTGGCCATGCGTAAGAACGATCCCTATATCAAACCTAAACTAAAAGAGCTGGCTTCTGATCTTAAAAATCTGGAGAAGGATGCCTTGCTGGATGCTGAATTCAACAGATGGATCGTCTCAGGGGATGAAAATGTTGTAAAATTAAAGTACCCTGAAGCTATTGACAATTTCAAATCTGCCCTGGCCGTCAAGCCGGGAAACCAAATCGCTTCAGACAAACTTACTGCTGCCGAACAGTTGTTGGCAAAAGTAAATGCTGAAAAAGCGAAACTGGATGCAGCATTTAATCTCCAGTTGGCAGCAGGTGATGCCCTGGTGAATGAGAGAAAATATCCCGATGCAATCGAGAAATTCAAAGGAGCCCTGGTGATGAAGCCGGCCAATCCTGTGGCTATCGATAAGATTGCCAATGCAGGGAGGCTGCTGGACCTGGCAAATGCCGACAAGGCTAAGCAGGAGGCTGAGTTTAAACGGCTGTTGGCCGCTGGTGATGATAATGTTGCCAATGTTAAGTACACTGAAGCAATTGCCAAATATAAGGATGCCCTGAAAATTAAGCCTAAGGATGTGGTAGCAACTTCCAACCTTGCCAATGCTGAAAGGTTGCTGGCCCAGGCGAATGCTGAAAAAGCCAAGCAGGAGGCCGAATTTAACAGGCTGCTGGCAGCCGGTGATGCGAATGTAACCGATCAGAAATATCCCGAAGCGATTGGAAATTTCAAAGGTGCATTGGCCATCAAGGTTGGCGACAAAATTGCGACCGATAAAATTGCCAATGCTGAAAGGTTGCTGGCTCAGGCGAATGCTGATAAAGCCAAACAAGAGGCTGAATTTAACCGTCTGCTGGCGGCAGGAGATGCCAATGTTAACGGACAAAAGTATCCTGAAGCAATCGAAAACTTCAAAGGAGCACTGGCAATCAAAATTGGAGACAAAATTGCGACAGATAAACTAGCCAATGCAGAAAAGCTACTCGCTCAGGCTAATGCCGATAAAGCCAAACAAGAGGCCGAATTTAACAGGCTGCTGGCTGCAGGTGATGCGAATGTTAGCGATCAGAAATATACCGAAGCGATTGGAAATTTCAAAGGTGCATTGGCCATCAAGGTTGGCGACAAAATTGCGACCGATAAAATTGCCAATGCTGAAAGGTTGCTGGCTCAGGCGAATGCTGAAAAAGCCAAACAAGAGGCTGAATTTAACCGTCTGCTGGCTGCGGGAGATGCCAATGTTAACGGACAAAAGTATCCTGAAGCAATCGAAAATTTCAAAGGCGCCCTTGCCATCAAAGTTGGAGACAAAATTGCGACAGACAGACTTGCCAATGCAGAAAAGCTACTGGCACAGGCCAATGCCGACAAAGCCAAACAAGAGGCCGAGTTTAACCGGCTGTTGGCGGCTGGTGATGCGAATGTGGCAGGGTTGAAGTATCCCGAAGGAATAGTCAATTTTAAAGATGCATTGAAAATTAAACCGGGAGATCCTATGGCATTAACGAAATTATCGGAGGCAGAAAAATTGCTGGCACTCTTTCTTGCAGATAAACTGAAGAAAGAGACAGAGCTAAGATTATTGGCTGAAAAGGAGAAAAAGTACAAGGAGACCATCGCCAGGGCAGATGAGTTGTTCAATGCAAAAACCTACCCAGATGCCAGGAATCAATACAAGGAGGCTATCAAAATTTCGGATATAGAAAATTACCCCAAGGCACGAATCGTTGAGATTGACTCGTTGCTGGCCAAACAGGCTGCCGACAAATTGCTGGCGCAAAAGATGGCGGACGAGCTAAGAAAACTTCAGGGAGAGGGCAGTTACCTGAAAAACATTCAGACAGGCGATGCCAATTATGCCAAATCCCTATGGATGGTCGCTATCTTTTATTACCAGGAAGCATTAAAATTTAAGACTGGCGATAAATATGCCGTCGAGCGGGTTGATGACTGTAAAAAAATGATTGACAGCAATGTAACTGCCAAAATAATGAAGGAGTATACCTCTTTCCTAAAAAAAGCTGACGAGGATTTACAGGCAAAAAAATACAGTTCATCGCAATTCTATTATGGTGAGGCCTCCAGGATTTTGCCATGGGAAAATTATCCGAAAGGACAGCTGATTTTGGTTGAAAAATTAATATCTTCAACAGATTTTAATGGAATCGAAGCGCAATACTTTGATGCAGTTAATAAAGCAGACGATGCGGTTATACAAAAGAATTTTGCGATTGCCCGGTTCTATTTTCAAAAGGCTATCTCCCTTAAACCTGCAGAAGAGTATCCTAAGCAACAATTACAAAGATTATCTTCCGAAAAATAAAACCATTTCATCTGGTTTTCGTATTTGACAGTAGAATTTGCAAAGGTTGAGAACAATTTCAAACTTACAGGTGTTATTGTATTTTAACGATTTTGCAGCTAACAAATGATCTCTGATGACGGACAAAATATATGTTCCCGCTGATTATGTGCCGATTCTGATCCAG
Source organism: uncultured Tangfeifania sp. (assembly GCA_964358545.1). GTDB lineage: Bacteria > Bacteroidota > Bacteroidia > Bacteroidales > Prolixibacteraceae > CAINVV01. Next base: position 24,196 of record CAYHQN010000058.1, read on the forward strand.
TCGCTGGTAGCTTTTGGCTTCGTTGCACTGACCATGTTTGCCACACACTTTATCTCGAGTAAGCGAAAGCGAATCAGAACTTTGCGTAAAGATGAAAATTTTGAGTGCGGAATAGAGGTTCAGGGGAATGCCAGGTTTCCATTTTCGGTAAAATATTTCCTTGTGGCCATTTTGTTTGTCCTCTTTGATGTCGAAATCATTTTTTTTTATCCCTGGGCGATTAACTTTTTGCAGATGGAGTGGAGAGAATTTTTTGCGATGTTGCTCTTTGTAGCCTTACTGCTCTTCGGCTTTTATTACATCTACGAAAAAGGCGCCCTCGAGTGGAACAACGACGAATAAATTTTTCTAACAACCACGATCATGTCAAAATATAACCT
>CAYHQN010000059.1:0-23965 GCA_964358545.1 uncultured Tangfeifania sp.
GTTCACACTTTTGTGATTAAACAAGAAGAGCCGTGTGAAGCGAGAGTTTCAAGCACGGTTCCGTGAGAACGTGAGGGTGAAATTCCCTCGCGTGACTCGATTGCAATTACGCACGTTCATTTTGATATCCACCAGGCTCAAAAATTCATATCTTTGAAAAAAATAATCAGATGACTACCGTTGCAGGAACCTATTTTAATGGTCGTTTAAAACTGGAGAAACCCATAAAAACTGAAAAACCAGTGAAAGTTTCGGTTACTTTTGAAGAAGAGGTTAAAAATAATCTTCAGGTATCTGATTTTTCCTTTCTAGAAGTTCAAGAGATTCTGAAGTATTACAATGGATCTTTCTCAGACGAAGTTGTCAAGGAGCGACGCTAGTTTTTCAATTTCCCAATTGGTACATCAACCTCTTTAATTCAATCTCCGAAATTTTAGCCGCAAATTTCAGATTAACCAATTGATAACCTGTTAATTCATAGCTGGATTGTGCTGCTTTTACGTCCAGGATGGTGGCCTGGTTGACCTGGAAGCGCTGCATCACCACATAGATCAGTTTGCGGGAAAACTCGATCGTCTTTAACTGGGATTCGAGTTGTTGGAGGGTCGTGCTGTACGATTGGTAAGTTTTTATGGCATCCGCAGTTAGCAGATTAAGCAGGTTTTCCTGCTGCAGTTTAGCATTGTTGAGGTTGTATTGCGCTACATCCTTTTGAATTTTATAGGCATTTCCATTGTAGATGGGTATTTGCATGGTTAAACCCGCGTAGGGACCGTAATTCTGGTTCAGCAGGGTCAATCCGGCATCGCTCTCGCTGCGGTTCAGGTTGTAACCGGTATTGACCCGCAAGGAGGGATAGCGCAAGGATGACACCTCCTTTACGAGCTGTTCGTTGATTTTTATCTGCTGCTCTGCCGCCAGATATTGCGGATTTTGCCCAAGGAAGCCGAGAATTGAATTCAGCTGGATCGAGTGGTCTACGGTAATGCTGTCATCTACCACATAGGGATAATATTTTTTCTTGCTCATCAGCTGCAACAGATCCATCTTGGTTTGGTCGACCACCAATAGTTGGGATCTCAGCAACTGCTGCGCTGTGTTCACATCGATAAGCGCCTGCAAATAATCGGCATCATTGGCCATCCCGACATTTTTCCTTTCGGTGATGATGTCCAGTTTCTTTTGCGAAACCTCCAGCGAACTCTGTATGATTTTGTAATACTCCTTCTGGCGGATGATGTCGTAATATTTTGCCATTACCGTGGCAATGCTATTCTGAATTTGTAAATTGAACTGAAGCTCGCTCTGTTTCTGAAGGCTACTCAGACGTTCTTTGGTAGCGATCACCTTAAATCCATTGAACAGTATCATGCTGGCTGTAATGCTTGAATTCATGGCATTCCCATTGGCGCTGCTCTTTTTTATCTCGGTGCCACTGTTCAGTTTCTGGTTCACATTTGTGATAGACTGGTTATCGGAAACACTGGCATTGATGGATGGCAATCCTCCGGCAACACCGTAGCTGTTGTTGACTTTGTTGATCCCGACATTGTTCCCGGCAATCCGGATGTCAAAACTATTGCTGAGCGTCGTATCTATCGCATTCTTTAAGGTGAGTACCGGTTGGGCCATCCCCAACACAGGGAAAACAAGTATAAACAGGAAATATAATTTCTTCATCTTTAATTTGTAATCTTTAATCTGTAATTCTCTTTTCACAAAAACTGCTTGTCAACTTCCTCCCTGGTCTTGTGCTTTCCGGATAAGTAGGTGTAAATCGCCGGAATTACGAACAGGGTCAATATCAGGGAGAAAACGATTCCACCAACGATCACAATACCCAGTGGTACCCGGCTGGATGCCGCATCGCCCATACTGAGTGCAATTGGCAGCGCGCCAAGTGATGTTGCCAGGCTCGTCATTAAGATCGGACGTAAACGTTGTGTGGCGGCATCCACAACCGCCTGGATTTTGTTCATCCCGACTTCCCGTTTCTTGTTGGCAAACTCCACAATCAGGATTCCGTTCTTGGTAACAAGTCCAATCAGGGTGATCATTCCGATTTCGGAGAAGATATTGAGCGTCTGATTGAAGATCCAGAGACAGAGAACGGCACCGGCAATCGCCAATGGTACAGTGATCATGATAATAAACGGGTCTTTGAAACTTTCGAACTGCGCGGCCAATACCAGATAAATCAGGAGGAGGGCCAGAACGAAGGCAAAAGCGGTATTGGAAGAGCTTTCAGAGAAGTCTCTCGAAGGGCCGCTGAGGGAGGACTGAAAGCTTTCATCCAGCAGTTTGTCGCCAATGGCCTTCATGGCGACCACACCGTCACCGATGGTTTTGCCTTCGGCCAGTGACGCTGAAATGGTCGCGGATTTGTACCTGTTGAAGTGGTACAGCGTCGGAGGATTGGCATTGGGTGATATCGTCAAAACTTCGGAAAGTGCAATACTGTTTCCCAAATTATTCCTGACATACAACTTGGAGATGTCTGTTGGTTGCTGACGGTCGCGCAGACCAACCTGACTGATTACCTGGTATTGGCGACCGTTCATGATGAAGTAGGCCAGTCTGCGGCCGCTAAAGGCACTCTGAAGTACTCCGGCAATATCCGATACAGTCAGTCCCAACTCGCGGGCTTTGATCCGGTCGATAAGAATATCCACCTCAGGTTTGTTAAACTTCAGGTTAACGTCAACATTCAGAAAGGTCTTGTCGTTTCGGGCGGCATCCAAAAATTTGGGAATGACCTCTTTCAATTTGTCAAAGTCGAGATTTTGGACGACAAATTGCACCGGCAGTGCACCTCTTGAAGCCAATCCAACAGAAATGGTCTGCTCCTCCACCGGGAAAATCCGAAGGTTGTTGAACCGCATCACAGTTTTGGATATATCCTTCGCGATATCGCTCTGCGACCTTTTTCTCTCGGAGGCCGGAACCAGTCCGATCCTTCCAAAACCGGCATTCACTCCTGTACCGCCAAACCCGGGGAGTGCCAGGAAGGAGAAGCTGCCTTCAGGGATTGAATCGATCAGGAAGTTGCTGAACTCTTCTCCAGCTTTGGTCATGTATCCATAACTGGCACCTTCGGGCCCGGAGATCTGAAAACGGATACTACTTTTGTCCTCCAGCGGCGCAAGTTCGCTCTGAAGTGTTCTTCCAACCAGGTAGGTTACTAAAATACAGCCAAGTACGATGACCCATGCCATCCACCTCATGTGGATGAATTTCTGAAGCAGATTCTTGTATCCATCCTCCATCCCCTGGAAAAAGGGTTCTGTTTTTTGGTAGAACATCCCGTGACGGGCATGTTTCCTGTTTAAATAGACGTTCAGGACCGGTGTAATGGTAAGGGAAACAAAGGCTGAAATCAGAACCGCACTGGCAACAACCACGGCAAATTCGCGGAATAGACTGCCAACAAATCCCTGAAGAAAGAGTACCGGTAAAAAGACAATCGCCAGTGTGATGGAGGTCGAGATAACCGCAAAGAAGATCTCCCGGCTACCCTCCAGTGCGGCCCGGCGAATGTGCATTCCATTTTCGAATTTTCTAAAAATATTCTCGGTCACAACAATCCCGTCATCGACCACCAGTCCCGTCGCCAGGATGATACCCAGCAACGAAAGGATGTTGATCGAGAATCCTGCCAGATACATCACGAAAAAGGTGGCAATCAGTGAGATCGGGATATCCACCAGAGGCCGCAAGGCTATCATCCAGTTTCTGAAGAAGAAGAAGATAACCATGATGACCAGCAGGAAGGCGATGAACAAGGTCTCTTTTACCTCTGTCAGCGATTTGCGGACATTTTTTGTATTGTCGATCAGCGTGGTAAAGGTGATATCGCTTTTTTGAGATTTCTTGATGTCATCCAGTCGTTTGTTGAATTCATCCGAAATGTTGATATAGTTAGCCCCGGGTTGAGGAATAATGGCGAGCCCAACCCCGCTTACGCCGTTCAGGCGCCACATCTGTTCGTAATTTTCGGGTCCGAGCTCGACTTTTGCCAGGTCGCTCAGCCTGACAATCCCATCACTGTTTTCACGGATAATCAGATCCTTGAAATCTTTTTCTGTGGTCAGCCTTCCCAAGGCGCGGATGGTCAGCTCTGTCTTGTTTCCGTAGATTTTTCCTGAGGGGGCTTCGATGTTCTCCTTGGCTAAAACAGAAGTAATGTCGTTAAATGTAATACCGTAGGCGTTCAACTTATCAGGATCAATCCAAAGTCTCATGGCAGGTCTTTTCTGACCAATGATCATGACGGAACTTACCTCCGGGATGGTCTGGAATTTATTTTGGAGGATGTTTTCGGCATAATCGCTCAGCTCCAGCAATCCTTTGCTTGGACTCTGGACCGCCATAAGGATGATGAAGTCGCTGTTGGCATCGGCCTTGCTTACGACCGGTGGAGCGTCAATATCCTGCGGCAAATTCCGCACAGCCTGACTCACCTTGTCGCGCACATCGTTGGCGGCTGCCTCGAGGTTGGTGCTTAGGTTAAATTCTACCGAGATATTGCTGTTGCCTACTGAACTGGAGGAGGTTATGGTTCGTATGCCGGGAATGCCGTTGATAGATTTCTCGAGTGGTTCGGTGATCTGGCTTTCAATAATGTCGGCATTGGCCCCGGCGTAGGAGGTGTTGACCGAAATCAACGGAGGATCAATGGCCGGATACTCGCGGATGCCTAAAAAATTGAACCCGATTACTCCGAAGAGAATCAGGGTTAAACTCATTACCGTTGCCAGTACAGGCCTTTTAAGGGATAGTTCTGATATATTCATCAGTATATAATTTGTTTTTCAATGGTCTGATGGAATACCCACATATTCATTTCCGGTTGGTGTGATCATTTTCTCATGGCTATTTCACGTTAAAGTATCGTTCTGTTTAATTGTCAATCAGTTATTGAATTTCCTCCTTCAGGCTAACAACCTTTTTTACCTTCACAGATGCATTAGGCCGAACAAACAACATCCCGCTCACGATAATGGAATCACCGGGATTCACACCGGAGGTCAGCTCAACCAGGTTGGAATTTCTCAATCCGGTCTCCACATTCACAAAGAGGGCTTTGTTGTGCCTGACAACCACAACCTGGTTAGAGAGTGCATCCGGAATAATGGCGTTGGTAGGAACCATGATACCTTTTCTGTTCTGATCCAGTACAACCTTCACAAATGCTCCCGGATGAATAATCCCCTTTGTCAGCATCGCCCTTACTTTAATGTTTCTGGATACTGTGTTGATTTGTGGTTCGATGGCTGTGATGGTTGCATCCAGACTTTCGGTAAAACTATTCGACTGTATCTTTACTTTGTTCCCTTTTTCAATAATGGAAGCAAAGGTTTCAGGCACCGTAAAATCAATTTTAACCTTATCAGTCTGGTAAAGGCTTCCGATTAATGTTTGTGGAGTGACATAAGCTCCCAGGCTAACTACCCTGATTCCAATTTCACCTGAAAAGGGAGCCTTGATGACCGTCTTGTCAATCTGTGCATTGAGCACTTTCATGTTGGACTGGATGGTATTTACCTGACTCAGTGCCGCATCGTAGTCGGCCTGGTTGACTCCGTTGACCTTCAACAAGTCGCTCAGCCGTTTCAGCGTTTTGTTGGCCAGTTCCAGCTGCGTCTTTTGCTGTTCCAATTGTGCCTGCAGGTCGGCATCATTGATCCTGGCAAGAACCGTCCCCTGTTTGACTGTGGCGCCATCCGGAAGATTAAGATAGATCAGACGTCCGCTCACTTCGGGACGAAGTTCCACCATTTCGTTGGAAAGGACGCTGCCATTGACTTCCAGGATACTGGAGATATTCTCTGAACCGGCGATCACTACATCAACGGCTATAGGTGGTTTTTCGGACGGTTCCTGTTCCTTGTTCTTTGCTTTGCACGAAATGAGCAGGGAGGCGGCCAGCAAACCGCTCATTATTAGACTATACTTCATCTGTTTATAATTTTGTTTTTTATTTGCCAGATGGGACTCCCAATAATCATTCTCCTATGTGAAAAAGATTTTCTCATGGTTGTTTCATAAATCTTAATTAATTTCTTTTTTACTCTTCTGAGCTTGGACTGTTTACCAATGGATAAGTTTAACGGATTTCCTTGTGTGTACGAAATATATTCCTTTTTGTTTATTCGTCAACCCGGGCCGAGATTTTACGAACGGAGCAGGCATTGAAATAGCCCAATGCCCCATTTGAAATGTTAGATACGGGATTGGCCGGAGAGGCCGATTCCCCTTCGTCACTTCCGGCAGTCCGAAAATACTCATAGACACCATGATCAACCGACTCAAGCCAAACCGACACAAGATCGCCTTTCGCCAGCTTGATATCGCTCCCTCTTGAGAATAGCGCGTACCTGATAGTGGCTCCCTGGAAAAGACCATCATCCAATATATAAAATATCTTTTGCTGGATTTTGTTGATGAAATAGACGAGACGGTAATAGTTTACTATGAAAGGAGGATCCAAGATCCTGACGGTAGTTACTTTCTCTCCGCTAAATAAACTTTTGGAAAAATAGATACTATCAATGGCCACGGCATAAGGCATTGTCGCACTGGAAAGGTAGGTTTCATTCCCTGTTATAACCGAAAGGGAGTAGGTTCTTCCTGGAATTCCCCTGAGTTTTGAAGTTAAATAGGTGCCTGCTGTTGTTTCGGTCAAAGTTTCGTTTTGACTGACATTGTCTGTTATGACCACCTTCGCTCCAGTGACCGGTGGGTAGTTGCTTGATGCGTCAAAGTTGACAGAATTGGATATTTTGACAATATATGGTCCCGGTTGGTCGTAGATATTACCTTGAATTACAATTTTTGGCGTGCTGTTTTTCAAGTCGAGTTGGATCACCCTTTCACAAGAGACAAATGTTAAAGTTAAAGCGATACATGCGAATAGTACTGATAAAATTCTACCAGGCAGAAAGGTCTGAATTTTAGTGAAATCCTGGTAAGTTGCAGAAAGAGTTGGGTGCTGTCTTTTCATCTGACTATAATTTTGTTTTTCAGTTGCCAGATGGAACTCCCAAAAATCATTCGCCTATATGTGGTAAATTTTTTCATGTTCGTTTCATTGCTCAGAATTTAAAGTTGTAGGTTACGGATGGTACAATCTTGAAAAGTGTGGTCTGTACCGCCTCAGTTTTGGACGGATCCGATTTGCTGTCGCGGAAGGTGATCATGTAGGCATTGTCACGTCCATAAGCATTGTAAAGTGAGAAATTCCAGCTGGATTCAAATTTGGCGTTCTTTTTATTGATCCAGGTAGCGCCAAGATCGAGGCGATGGTAAGCAGGCATCCGGTCTGAGTTTCGATCTGAGTAATAGAACATGGTTTTGCCATCTACCGAATACTTCCCGGTGGGGAAGGTCACGGCATTTCCTGTGTAATAAACCCAGGTAGCGGATAGTGTCCAGCTTTTGCTTAGCTCGTACATGCCAACCAGTGATAGATCATGGGTGCGATCCTGCTTGGCAGGAAAATAGTTTCCGCTGTTGATGGCATCAAATTTTCGTTCACTTCGCGAGAGTGTATAGCTGATCCATCCGTTGAAGCGACCCTGTTTTTTCTTCAGGAAAAGCTCCAGGCCATATGCACGCCCATTTCCAAAGAGAATTTGTGATTCGACATTTTCATTAAACATGAGCTCAGCCCCATTTTTGTAATCAATCTGGTTCATTAGATTCTTGAAGTAGGTCTCGGCCGAGAACTCATATCTGTTGTCGTTGAAGTTGCGGTAGTAGCCCAGCGAAATCTGATCGGCTAACTCCGGTTTTACGATGTTACTGCTTGGAATCCACAGATCCGTAGGGTTCCCGGAGGTTGAATTGGAGAGCAAATGGAGATTCTGAACATTCCGGCAGAGGGAGAATTTGACAGAACTCTCTTTGCTGAGAAGATAATCGACTGTGATGCGGGGTTCGGCATTAAGGTAATTCTTGACAAATTGACCCGAACGATAGGTGGTTAAACTGGTAATTCGCCCGTTGGAATCATACGTATAGATATCCCCTGGACCGAGAGCGCTGAAAAGGCTAAGCCTGGATCCGTATTCGATTTTGATCCTGTCATTCAAACGGTACTGATGGGAAAGGTATACTGAGTTTTCCCAATCGTATTTGTTGGTAAGTTTCTTTAAATCTATGTTGGCGTCTGAGGTGATAGCGCCAGGAATTATTTTATGGTAAATGGAATTAAACCCGAACTTAAGGGTCGAATTAGCCTGGATGTAATATTGCAGGTCCTGTTTGATCCCATAATCCTGAATTCGCGAAATGATGTTCAGTTTGTTCCCGTTGTTGATGGAAATTTTGTAGTCGTAATTGCTGAAAATCAGTGAAGTATTTGAAAATAGCCTGTCCGAGAAAAGATGGTTCCAGCGCAATGTTCCGGAGATATTGCCCCAGTTTATTCCAAAGGTATTTTTCAGTGCGATCAGGTCTTTGCCAAAATAGCCGGAGAGATAGATCCGGTTGTTGTTGTTGATGCGATAACTTGCCTTGGCGTTCAGATCGTAGAAATAGAGTTTCGTCTGGTTCTTGTTGCTGTCTGACAAGAGCTTCAGGAAGAGATCGGCATATGTTCTCCTGGCAGTTATCATGAACGAACCCTTCTCTTTGACGATAGGGCCTTCGACGTTGATTCGTGATGAAATGAGTCCGATCCCACCTGAAACTTTCATCTTTTGATCATTGCCGTCGTTCATTTTGATATCGAGTACAGACGACAATCTGCCACCATATTCTGCCGGCTCATTTCCCTTGTAAACCGTGATATCCTTGATCGCATCTGAGTTAAAAACGGAGAAAAATCCCATCAGGTGGGAGGCATTGAAAACGGTTGCTTCGTCCAGTAGTATCAGGTTTTGATCAGCGGAACCACCCCGAACGTTAAAACCACTGCTTCCCTCTCCTGCAGGCTTGATGCCGGGCAACAACTGGATGGTTTTCAGTACGTCATTTTCGCCGAAAAGTACCGGAATACTCTTGATTTCACTTGTGTTGAGTTTTTGCATGCCCATGGTCATTCTTGAGACATTCTCATCCTTTCGCTGACCAGAGACTTCCACTTCACCCAGTGTATTGATCTGTTCGGTTAGTGCAAAATTCTGTTTAACCGGCTGATTGAGGTTGATCTGCAAACCCTGAGGGGCATAACCGATAAATTGTCCGGTGATCTGGTAATGTCCTGCCGGTAGGGTGATGGAATAGAAGCCATAGGCATTGGAGCCTGTTCCTTTACCTTGAAGCTCTTTGATGGTTAAGGTGGCTCCGATCAGGTTCTCTCCGGTTTTGGCATCCTTGAAATAGCCGCTGATGGTATACTTTTGCTGGGCAAAACCGGGGATTGCGCACAATAGAAACAGGTACAATACATAAAATCTCAATCTTTTCATACAATCTCATCTATCATAGCCCGTCTCAAATTCTACTTCTTTGGAAATCAGGCGTTCAATTCAGGAAGTGATTTTTTCACGCTTTTCCCAACGACAATGATAATCATTCAAATTAAGATTGTTACCCGATTTCGGAATCTGTTGTTTTAAGTTTCATCATTTTTTTCGTATGTTTATACCCATTCAGATCATCAAGTTACGCATAATAGTGGGGTAACAAGTAGCAATAGCAGAAGGTTGTAGAAATCGGATTGCAATATTAAGAGAAGTTTAAGAAACTGCTTAAAAATTAAAAATTTAAACATTTTCTAATTTCTGTGTTGAATAATTACTAATCTTTAATTGACGTTATAAGTTCTAATTATGAAAAGGGATATTCATGAAATCTACTGAGGGAAAAACAAAAAGCGCTACATTCTTTATTGCAGGTTTCTTAATTCTTTCTGCGATTATCCTTGCAATTGGCCGTCTGTATTATGGGTATGCATTAAAGAGCTATCGGGTTCTGATAGATCAGGAACTCTCGGCTATTGCCGATCTGAAAGAAAAAGAGATTATGCAATGGCGGGAAGAACGGCTTGGAGATGTTTCTGTATTTTATAAGAACGACGTGTTTTCTTCTTTGGTGCAGCGATACTTTGAGAAACCGGATGATGCGGAGACACTAAAAGGAATACAGATTTGGCTGAGAAACGTGCAGGTACATTATAGTTATAGAAGAGTCAGCCTCATTGATTCAAAGGGAGTTGAGCGATTGTCAATTCCCAAAGCAACCACCCCTGTTGATGCTGTCATTTCCCGTCGGTGTTCCGAAATTATGAAATCGAAACAAATTGTTTTTGAAGATTTCTACCGGAATGAACACGATACTCAAATATACCTGACAGTTCTTGCGCCCATTATTGATAATCAAGATAGTACCCATGTGCTTGGGATTATTAGCTTACAAATTGATCCTGAACATTATCTTTATCCGCTCATATCAAACTGGCCCATACCAAGTAAAACAGCAGAAACCATTTTGCTTCGCCGTGAAGGGAATGAAGTTGTTTTTTTGAATGATCTGAAGTTTCAAAAAGATGCGGCGTTAAACCTACGCATCCCGATGAATGGCACAAAAGCCATTCCTGCCATTAAAGCAGCGCTTGGAGAAGAAGGAATTGTTGAAGCGCTTGATTACCGTGGAGTCCCGGTAATTGCCGAAATACGCACCATTCACGGTTCACCCTGGTTTATGGTTACCCGTATGGATCAGTCCGAAGCTTTTGCACCATTGAAAGAGCGGCTTTTGGTTATAGTAGTTCTTATTGGCTTGCTGCTCGTTGCAATAGAGGCAGTCTTTGGCTTTATCTGGAAAAATCAAAACGCCCGGTTTTACCGTGAGAGATTTGAAGCATCGAAGAAACTGCGCGAAAGCGAAGAGCGTTACGAATCTTTGGTACAAACATCCATTGATGGTTACTGGGTTGCTGATACCGAAGGACATATACTGGAAGTGAACGATGCCTACTGTCTTATGACTGGATATCCAAGGGAAAAAATACTCACTATGCGGATTCGTGATTTAGAAGCAGTAGAAACTCCGGAAATAACCCGTGAACATATTGAGAAAATTATTGCATCCGGGGGCTTCGATCGTTTTGAAAGTAAACACCGCTGCGTCGATGGGAAAATAATTGATGTCACAATCAGTATAATTTATCTCCCCTCTCAAAATATATTTTTGATCTTTGTTAATAACATCACTGAGCTAAAGCAGAAGGAAGAACAACTGAACATCCAAAGCACTGCATTAAACGCTGCCGCCAATGCAGTTGTGATAACCAACAATTCAGGAAAAATAGAATGGGTCAACCTTGCCTTCACTAAATTAACCGGTTACACATTAGAAGAAGTTACAGGGGAAAACCCGCATACAATAAAATCCGGAAAACATGATGCTGCTTTTTACAAAGACCTATGGAACACCATACTTGCAGGGAAAGTCTGGCAAGGTGAAATGATCAATAAGCGGAAAGATGGCGGCGAATACACAGAAGAGATGACAATTACTCCTTTGCTTGATAATAACGGTGACATTATTCGATTCATTGCAATTAAACAAGACATTACCGAACGTAAAAAATTTGAGGAAGAACTTATAATAGCAAAAGCCGAAGCAGAGCAAGCAAATCTTGCCAAGAGCGAATTTCTTTCACGCATGAGCCACGAGCTCCGTACACCAATGAATTCAATTCTAGGGTATGCACAACTGATGGATATGGGCGAACTCAAACCTGCCCACAAAAAAGGGGTTGACCACATCCTGAAAAGCGGAAAACACCTGCTCGACCTGATCAACGAAGTGCTGGATATTTCGAAAATTGAAGCTGGGCATATTTCACTTTCGTTGGAACCAATCGCCATCTGCTCTCTTGTTCGGGAGATAATGGATGTCGTCAGCCCGATGGCAGCCGGGGAACAGATAACACTTGAAACAGTCACACTCGACAAACTCTTTGTAAAAGCCGACCGCCAGCGGTTAAAGCAGGTTCTGCTTAACCTCGTTAACAATGCCATTAAATATAACCGGCAAAATGGGTTTGTAAAAATAAACTGCGAATTAACAGAGGCTGCAGAAAAGCAGAATCCCACTGTCCGAATCAGTATCTCTGACTCCGGGGGAGGCATCTCACCTGAGGATATGATAAAACTCTTCAATCCTTTCGAACGGATCGGGGCGGAGAAAACCGAAACCGAAGGAACCGGGCTTGGATTGGCAGTCGCCAAGAAATTAATTGAAGCGATGCATGGAACGATTGGGGTAGAAAGCGAATTAGGAAAAGGAAGTACATTTTGGATTGAACTGCCGCAAACTGAATGCCAGATTGACCGCCTTGAACGGTTGGATCAAATAAAACCGGAACTGGAAAAAGCTGAAGTGAGCGGGACAATTTTGTATATTGAGGATAATGTTTCGAACATCCAACTGGTTGAACAGATTTTGGAGGCACATCGTCCCGGCATCCGTTTGATTACTGAAATGTATGGCAAAAATGCAGTTAAACTTGCAACTGATTTTGCACCGGATTTAATTCTTCTCGATCTTGATTTGCCCGACATACACGGCAGTGAGGTGTTAAAGCTTCTTCAGGCCGGACCAAAAACAGATGCGATTCCGGTTGTAATACTAAGCGCTGATGCAATGAATACACAAATTGAAAAGCTAATGCAAGCCGGAGCCAGAAATTATTTGACCAAACCGCTCGATATTCTGGAGTTTTTGAGGATGGTGGACGAGTTTTTGAGTAGGGAGTAAGGAGTAAAATCGACAACTGATAATAACCATGATGAACACAACAATTAAAAACGCGCGCATCCTAATCGTAGATGACAATGCCACGAACATCGACATTCTCCATGACCTGCTTGAGGTAAAAGGCTATACCAACATTGAATCAACCACCGACCCTCGTCAGGTACTTAGTCTATTCAAAACTTTCGATCCGGATATCATCCTACTGGACCTGATGATGCCATACCTGACAGGTTTCCAGGTGATGGAACAGTTGAAGCCGCTGATACCCGCCAGCTGTTACATGCCAATTCTAGTTCTTACTGCAGATGTGACAGTGGATGCAAAACAACGCGCCCTTGCCGGCGGGGCAAAAGATTTTTTAACCAAGCCATTTGATTTGATTGAGGTTGATTTGCGTATTGGTAACCTGCTTGAAACCCGCTTTCTCTACCAGCAACTTAAAAACCAGAATGAGATTCTGGAAGAAAAAGTAAAAGAACGGACCTTTGAACTTGAAAAGACAAATATTGAATTGATAACGGCCAAGGATAAAGCTGAAGAGAGTGATCGTTTAAAAACATATTTTCTGAATAATATTTCACACGAAATACGAACTCCGTTTAACGGAATACTTGGATTTCTCGCGGTTCTGGAAGAAAATAGCCTGACAGCCAGTGAAAGGGCCGAGTATACCGGCATCATCAACAAAAGTTCCTACCGGCTTATGAATACGATCAACGACATTGTTGAAATATCGCAGATTCAGGCAGGCCAAATAAAACTATCAGTATCAGAAACCAATATCCGCAGGCTAACCAGTGGGGTTTATGACCAATTTAAAACCGAAGCTGAAAGCAAAGGGCTAAAATTATTCATCAACAGTGATCTGCCAATCAATATAGATAGTATCCACACTGATAGTGCAAAACTAAATACCATACTAACTATTTTGATTGGTAATGCTGTAAAATTCACTAAAACAGGATCAATTGAAATTGGCATTCGTGAGGATGCCGGTTTTATTGAATTTTTTGTAAAAGATACCGGTGTTGGAATCCCTGAAAACAGACAACAGACAATATTTGAGCGATTCATGCAGGCAGATGGTTCCAATACCAGGCAATTTGAAGGTTCAGGATTAGGCCTCTCCATCGCGAAAGCTTATGTGGAAATGCTTGGGGGAAATATCTGGATAGAAAGTAATCCCGAAGGTGAATCGGGAGGGAAAGGCTCCAAATTTTATTTTACCCTTCCCTATAATGGGGATCCGCAAGAAGAAATCAATCCTAAAAATGAAATTTTGGCCGAATCTGAAGAAAACCAGAATGGAAAGCTGAAAATTTTAATTGCAGAAGACGACGAATCGTCGGCAAATTTCCTGACAATAATTGTTCGGCAGTTTGGCAATGAGATTTTAAATGCAACAACTGGAATTGAAGCTGTTGAAGCTTGCCGCGACAACCCTGATATCGATTTAGTCCTGATGGATGTCCAAATGCCGGAGATGAATGGATATGAAGCTACCAGGCAAATCCGACAATTCAACAAAGAGGTGATCATTATAGCACAAACGGCTTTTGGGCTGATAGGTGACCAGGAAAAAGCAATAGATGCCGGGTGCAACGATTACATTTCCAAACCCATTAAGAAGGATCAATTATCGGTGTTATTGCAAAAATATGGTAAGAAATAAGAAAATCACAATGACTACCTACATGATGCTCTCTGTTACGCTGATTACCCTGGCGCTACTGTTCTATTCGCTTGGTGTTTGGGCCGAAAGGCTGGTCAGCTATCTGAAAGGTTGGCACGTTGCGGCCTTCTGGGCCGGTTTAGTCTTCGATGTTTCAGGCACCCTGGCCATGGGGAAACTATCGAATAATCCATTTGATCTGAATGATTTGCATACGCTTTTCGGGCAGCTCGCTATTTGGCTGATGCTTGCCCATGCTATTTGGGCAACAGTAGTCGTCAGACAGGGAAGTGAAAAGAGACGCATCGAATTCCACACCTACAGCCTGATGGTCTGGATGTTTTGGCTGATTCCCTATATTGGTGGAATGTGGATGGGGAACAAGTAGGGTGGTTAAAAAAATATTACACAGAGAATAATTTTCTAATAATCTGGATACCAGTACACTAGAATCTTGCTGCTTCTGCATAACTTTTAGAGAGAAAAGGAGTTACACAGAGGGGAAAAATAGCAGGCAATTTTTCTCTCATTGGACATGATGGGTAATATCAGATGAATAGTAGCTTTTTTGCGACCAGCAGGAAAATTGGGTATATTCTTCCTGATTCCCTTTTCATCTCAAAGCAGGTTTTAAATTCAATATCCCTGAACCCAATACCTGATGCGGTTCGTTTGAGATGTCCCGGATCGAAACCCCAATGGACCTTTACCTCCGGACCGTGGAAGGATCCATCTTCGGTGTAGAGATCAGCAATTGCAAGGGTCCCTCCCGGATTCAAAAGTGTTAAAAATTTCTTCAGCATCGATTCTACATCCACGACATGGTGCAGAACCATTTGAGAATAAATAAGATCGTATTTCTGTTTGTGATCTACATGCTCAAGATCCACGCATAGCGCTTTGAAATGGGTTGCCTTGTGCCAGGCAATTTTTTCCTCACATACCTTGATCATCTCGCAGGAGTTGTCAATCAGGGTGACTTCCTTCAATTTATCTTTCAATAGAAAACTTAAAATGCCGGTCCCGGCTCCAAATTCCATCGCCTTCAAGGAAGGGGTGAGTGATACCATTGATTCGAGTGCGGCTGCAATGGCTACTGAGCGTTCCATGTGCATCATATCTTTGTCCCATTCACGGGCTAGGTTGTCAAAACTGCTCATTGATCTGATTATTATTTTGGTTTCGGGATGGCTATCCGGTCAAACAAATCTGCCGGCCAAAGATTGATCCTTTCGAACCCTGCGGGTACAGACTGCCTAAATTGAACGTAAGCCTGGACTTTGCCTTTCGCGGTATAGCTGGTTGCTTCGCCATCCTTCCCGGTAGTAAATACGCTGTATCCTGCAAGAATACAATCTTCGAGATCAACATGCAGCCGTCCGGCCGCATGATGCCCCTGGGAACAGATGATTCCGGTAGATTTTCCACCCATCTCGGTCTGGGTGAAGTTCAGCACCACAAAGCGGCACCCGGTAGCACGGACGCGCACACATTTGCTTGCGTATGACATCGCCAACGCATTGTCGGGGTGTACCAGTGTGCAATCTTCCAAAATCAGATGTGGGGAATCGGGCATGGTCGTTTCCCATCCACCCACGAGTACAGCGGCTGTATCTCCCACCCAGTCAAGGGCAAGAAAATAGCATCTTCGAAAAATGCTTGGTTCGTTGGGCCGAACAATAGGATAGCATATTCCTCCGCCAAAAGCACGGCCAATACCAACGCAATCTTCCATTATTACGGTAAAACCCTCTCCGCTTTTATTGGTGAGGTCCCAGAAGAAGCCGGCATCTCCACCCGAAGTATAAAGATTTCGCAGAATCCAGCGGTCCCAGCCGATGCCTGAGAAGGTCACATCCTTAAATTCAGGTCTCCATCCCTGCGAGGTTGATCGAATGGTACCCCACCAGTCGTAACTCTTAAACCCCCTTTCGGGATCACCGGCATCGATGATGATTCTACCGGTTGCCCCGGATCCAAGCTGACCGTCAGTATCTCCCACCAGCAAATTGTATGACCCCGCTGCTCCTTTGAAAGCAGGGGAAAGATTGGCCTCCACGTAAGTGTCGGGCCGGATGATAACAAGATGGCCTCCCTGATTGTCAGGCAGTGCAGATAATGCGGCTTGTATTGAGTGAAAGGCATTTCCCCAACTGGTTCCATCCGAGTTATTCCCGGTTTTGGAAACATAGAGACGGGTTCCTTTCTTGCCTTCGTACTTTTTATCAGCCGGATCAACAGAATTACTGGCCGTTGCAACCAGGGCAGAATGAAACAACAGAAAAAACAAAAGAACGCTCCCTATCAGGAAACCATTCTTGTCTATATTTATTTTGAACATGAAACAGGTGGATTAAAAAGTAGTCATTGAAATTCGCTCCAAGATACTAGTAAAGATAGGAATTTTGATAGGGGACAAGGGAAATTATTTGCGATTTGAATTGGTAATCATTTTCACCCAATTTCGCTATCTTGCAGTCTATTCCAGTAAAAACAATTACCATGAAAAATCTGCTAAAACTGGGGTTGATAGCCCTCAGCTGCTTTGTTCTGATCACAGCTTTTCAACCTAAAATAGCCAAAAATGCCACTCCAAAGTTTATCACCATTTCAGGCCATAATTTGTTGTCTCCCACAGGAGAGAAATTTTTTATTCGTGGAATAAATCTGGGCAATTGGCTGAATCCGGAGGGTTACATGTTCGGCTTTAAGGGTACCAGTTCCGCCCGTTTGATTGACAAGGCATTTCGTGAACTTGCCGGTCCGGACTTCACAGACCAGTTCTGGAAAAAATTTAAGGACAACTATGTTACCCGTGAAGATATCCACTTTATCAAAAGCACAGGGGTCAATTCTATCCGGTTACCCTTTCACTATAAGTTGTTTACGGATGAAGATTACATGGGACTTTCGGTGAAACAGGATGGATTTCAGCGATTTGACAGTCTGTTAAGCTGGTGCCGCGAATCGAAACTGTATGTTATCCTCGACATGCACGATGCACCAGGTGGACAGACCGGCGACAATATTGATGACAGTTATGGTTATCCCTGGCTGATGACCAGTGAAAAAAGCCAGGAGACTTTTGTGGCTGTCTGGAATAAAATAGCTGCATACTACAAAGATGAACCTCTAATTCTGGGTTACGACCTTTTGAATGAACCGATCGCACCCTATTTTGGCGCGGATATGCCAAAGCTGAATGCAGCGCTCGAACCTCTTTACATGAAAGCGGTGAAAGCGATTCGTGAGGTGGATAAAAATCACATCGTACTTCTTGGAGGAGCCCAGTGGGATGGGAATTTCAAAGTATTCAAAAATTCAAAATTCGACAGCAAGATGATGTACACCTGTCACCGCTACTGGTGCGATACACTGCAGGCCAATATTCAGGACTTTGTCCATTTTCGCGACTCTGTTAACCTCCCGATTTACATGGGTGAAACAGGTGAGAACAACGATAAATGGATTGCTGCATGGACCCGCCTGATGGTCAAAAACAACATAGGTTACCACTACTGGCCCTACAAGAAAATGGGGAAACAGAGCTCCATGATAGCGGTTCCCAGACCTGAGAACTGGCAGATCATTGTGACCTTCACCGAAAGTCCCAGAAATACTTTTGATGATATACGGCGCGCCCGACCCGGTCAGGAGTTGGTTCAAAAAATCATGAACGATTTTCTGGAGAATTGCAAGTACTCAAATTGCACAGAAAACAAAGGGTACGTCAAAGCAATGGGATTGGAATAGGGGAGCCTTCCGGCAACAAAAGGAATCTAATTCTCTCCTTTTAATCCAAATACTGTTTTCAATTAATTCATTGTCAGTATGATAGAGCGCATCATCCATTTTTCAATCTGGAATAAATTCATCGTAGGGTTGTTCGTATTGGCTTTAATAGGTTGGGGTACCTACTCGTTGACCAGACTGCCCATCGATGCCATTCCTGATATCACCAACAACCAGGTGCAGGTTATTTCATTGGCCCCATCCCTGGCAGTTCAGGAGGTCGAAAGTTTCATCACCGCCCCCATCGAGGTTGCGGTCGCCAACATCCCAAATATTGTTGAACTCCGTTCCATATCCCGTCTTGGTTTGTCAGTAATCACGGTAGTTTTTAAAGACGATATTGATGTTTACTGGGCAAGGCAGCAGTTGAGCGAAAGGCTCAAGGAGGCGGAAGAGGTAATCCCGCCGGGGCTTGCGAAGATTTCACTTGCTCCCATCTCTTCCGGCTTGGGAGAGATCTACCAGTACCGGCTGGCCGTTGCAAAAGGATTCGAAAAGAGGTACAATCCGATGGATCTTCGTACCATTCAGGACTGGACCGTACGAAGGGAGATGCTGGGTACCGCAGGGGTGGCAGACATTAACAGCTACGGAGGTTTCGTCAAGCAGTACGAAATAGCCGTCAATCCGGAGAGGCTCCGGGGCATGAACCTTACCCTGACAGATATTTTTCAGGCCCTTGAGAAAAACAACGAAAATACCGGAAGCGCCTACATCGATAAAAACCCTACCGCCTACTTTATTCGCGGTATTGGATTGGTCAAAAACCTGGAAGACATCGAAAAGATTGTGGTCAAATCAAATAACTCCGGGATTCCTGTCCTGGTAAGGGATGTGGCGACTGTCCAATATGGTAGCGCCACCCGTTATGGCGCATTTGTTGTGGACACCACCGAAGCAGTTGGCGGCGTGGTGATGATGCTCAAAGGTGCTAACGCCCACGAAGTGATTGACAACGTGAAGATCCGTATCGCATCCATTCAGACATCGATGCCCGAAGGAGTTCAGATTGAGCCCTTCCTGAACCGGTCGGATCTGGTAGGAAGAGCCATCCGAACCGTTTCGACCAACCTCATCGAAGGTGCGCTGATTGTCATATTTATTCTGGTGATCCTTTTGGGAAATCTGCGTGCCGGACTGGTGGTCGCCTCTGTCATTCCTTTGGCCATGCTCTTTGCAGTGTCGATGATGAACCTTTTTGGGGTCTCCGGAAACCTGATGAGCCTTGGGGCCATCGACTTCGGATTGATTGTAGACGGAGCGGTGATCATTGTCGAAAGTGTGGTGCACCGGATTACCATGAGTAAACATCATCACCCCGGGATTGCCAGGCTTTCGCAGGAGCAGATGGACGAAAATGTGTTTGACTCAGCCAAAAGGATGATGAGTTCGGCCACATTCGGGCAAATCATTATTCTGATTGTCTACCTGCCCATCATGGCGCTTGTCGGCATCGAAGGAAAGATGTTCCGCCCCATGGCGCAGGTCGTCTCCTTCGCTTTGCTTGGCGCTGCCATCCTGTCGCTTACCTACGTTCCCATGGTTTCGGCCTTGTTCCTCAGCAAGGGAACAGAGCACAAACGCAATTTTTCCGACCGGCTGATGGATTGGTTTCACAAGGCTTTCCAACCAATAATAAATTTTGCCTTACGGCGGAAGTTGTTGGTATCAACATTCGCTATTCTCCTGTTTTTCTTCAGCCTTTTCCAGTTTAGCAGATTGGGCGGCGAGTTTATTCCGCAACTGGAAGAGGGAGACCTTGCCGCCGGTGTGATCACCTTGCAGGGAGGATCACTGGGCAATACCATCCAAATGGTTGAAAAGGCCAATAAAATCCTTCTCAGCAATTTTCCCGAAATCAAACACGCTGTTTGCAAAATCGGGGCCGGAGAAATTCCGACAGACCCAACACCCATGGAGACAGGAGATTACATCATTACCCTCAAAGACAAAAGTGAGTGGACAAGCGCTAAAACACGTGAAGGGCTGGTCGAAAAGATGGCTGAGAAACTGGTAGTACTCGCTGGTGTCAAATTCGAATTCCAGCAACCCATCCAGATGCGGTTCAACGAACTGCTCTCCGGTTCGAAGCAGGATATTGCCGTTAAAATTTTTGGGGACGACCTGAATACCCTTTCAGCGAAAGCCGCATCAATTGAGAAAATCATTCAGCAAATTGAAGGCGTTGCAGATATCAATGTGGAGAAAGTTACCGGACTGGCACAGGTACAGGTCGACTACAACCGTGACCGCCTGGCGCAATATGGTCTTTCGGTTCAGGATGTGAACCGTGTTCTTCGTGCCGCATTTGCCGGTAGTCAGGCAGGAGTGGTGTTCGATGAGGAGAAACGTTTCGGATTGGTAGTCCGGTTGGATCAGGATTACCGCAAGAGCCTGGACGATGTTAGAAATCTCTCGGTTGCGCTTCCCAATGGCGGACAGATTCCTTTTGACCAGGTGGCCGATATCCGGATAAAATCTGGCCCGGCCCAGGTTTCCAGGGAAAATACCAAACGCAGGATCACGGTCGGATTCAATGTCCGTAACCGGGATGTGCAAAATGTGATTAACGAAGTCACCAGGCAAATCAATCAAAAGATCAAATTGCCAATAGGATATTACATCTCGTATGGTGGTCAGTTTCAAAATCTTCAGGCAGCTAAGGCGAGGCTATCCATTGCCGTTCCTGTTGCATTGCTGTTGATTTTTGTGCTGCTCTTTTTTACCTTTCATTCGGTCAAACAGACGCTCCTTATCTTTTCAGCGGTACCCATGTCGGCCATTGGCGGCGTGTTCGCTCTATGGTCGCGTGGAATGAATTTTTCGATCTCGGCGGGTGTTGGGTTTATTGCGCTTTTTGGCGTGGCGGTACTCAATGGTATTGTATTGATAGCCGAATTTAACCGGCTCGAGAAGGAGGGAATAACAGACATCACCGAAAGGGTCCTGAAAGGTTTGAACATCCGGTTACGGCCGGTTATCATGACTGCCGCGGTTGCTTCCCTGGGCTTTTTGCCGATGGCCTTGTCAAATTCGGCAGGGGCTGAGGTCCAGAAGCCGTTGGCGACAGTGGTTATAGGAGGACTCATCTCCGCTACTCTTCTCACTTTGGTCATCCTGCCGGTCTTCTACATTTTATTTTCATCAGGCCAGTTTAGATCTTCTGTTCGGCGGAAGTCAGTTAAAACATTCTCCATACTTTTGTTTTTGCTTGCCGGCTCCTCCATGATCAGCACCACTTATGGGCAACAGTCCCGGCGTCTCAATTTGCACGAAGCCATTCAGATGGCGCTCGACAGCAACCTGGCCGTGCGTTCATCCGCCTATTCCGTTCAGGTACAGAAGGCCTTGAAGGGCGCCTCCTTCGATCTGCCCAAAACCGCCATTGACGGTCAGTACGGACAGATCAACAGCTACGGCAAAGATAACAGCTTCACCGTGTCACAATCCTTCGCTTTTCCGACAGTCTACATTAACCAGGGCAAATTGGCCAGTGCAGGTGTCAGGAGCAGCGAATGGCTGTTAAAAGCATCGCAGCTCGAAATTACCACCGAGGTAAAGCAGGTTTACTGGCAACTGGCCTATTTTCATGCAAAGCAGAAGTTGTTTGCTTACCAGGATAGTCTCTTTTCCGGATTTCTCAGGGCGGCAGAACACAGGGCACGTTTAGGGGAGACCAATCGTCTTGAGATGATTACGGCACGGTCTCAAAGCATGGAGGTGAAGAACCAATTGCAACAGGTCACGGCAGACTTGACCATCGCGAAACAGAAATTGCAGACACTCCTGAACAGTTCAATGGCCGTGACGCCAAAAGATACCCTGTTGATCAGGGCTGAATTTTATCCCGTATCAGATAGTCTGGCTTTGACAGGGAATCCCAATGTCGGGTATGTGAAGCAGCAGGTTCAGATCTCACTATTCGAAAGAAACCTGGAGAGAAGCCGGATGCTGCCGGACTTTAGCATTGGCTATTTTAGTCAGACGATGCAGGGAATCCAGGAGGTGAACGGAGTTCCGCGAACTTTTGGCGCGGGAGAGCGGTTCAACGGTATTCATGCTGGTATTGCAATCCCGTTGTGGTTTGTACCTTATACCTCCAAAACCAATGCGGCCAGAATTAAGGCGGAGGTTGCCCGAACGAATGCAGAATATTATTCAAAATCGATTGGAGGCAGTTACCGTTCCCTGTTGGGGGAATATGCCAAATTCAACAACAGTGTGAACTATTACGAAAAGCAGGCCATTCCGGAAGCCAACATCATAATTGAACAGGCCACCCTCAGCTACAAAGCCGGGGCAATGGATTACCTCGAATACATCCTGAACCTAAGCCGTGCTTTGACCATCAAACAGAACTATCTGGATGCGCTTAATAATTACAACCAAACAATAGTATCCATTGATTTTATTACCGGAAAAACATTTTAAGATTATGAAGAAATATAGAATCCTGATAACCATCATTATATCAGCATTTGTCATCATTTTGGTTTCATGTTCGGCTGGGAAAAAACCGGCCGCTGATGTCAAAGCCACAGAAATTCTCCCGGAGGATATTGTTGAGCTCAGGGGCGACCAGATCCAACTTGCCGGGATCCAAACCGGAGCGATCGAGACCCGCGCATTGAGCGGTACGCTTAAAGTGAGCGGCACTGTGGCCGCGGCGCCCCAGAACCTGGCAACGGTGAGTATGCCGCTGGGCGGTTTTGTCAAAAGCACAACGCTGATGCCTGGTAATTCCGTGCAAAAAGGTCAGACTTTGGCAATTCTGGAGAACCAGGAGTTTGTCGATATTCAGCAAAATTTTTTAGAGGCGAGAAACAAGCTTGAATATGCTGAGGCAGAGTTCAATCGTCACACTGAACTGTACAAAGACGACGTTTATTCACAGAAAAATCTGCAGCAGGTTACCACGGAATACAAAAACCTGAAGGCTCAGGTGAAGGCGCTTGAGCAGAAATTGGCGCTTATCGGAATTAATCCCGCTAACTTTCGTGAGGAAGATATCAGTCGGGCAGTGGCAGTGACTTCACCGATTTCGGGATATGTGAAGACTGTCAACATCAATCTGGGCAAATACGTTGCCCCTTCAGATGTGCTTTTCGAAATTGTCAACAGCGACAAGCTTTTTCTTGAGCTTACCCTTTTCGAAAAGGATGCCGACAAAGTTACAACCGGGCAAAAAATCCGGTTTTTCATCAACAATGAGACGGAAGAACACGAAGCGGTAATTTACCAGACCGGCAAATCCATCAATACTGACAGGACATACAAAGTATATGCAAGTGTTACAGGTACATGCAAAAACGTCATTCCGGGGATGTATGTAAATGCCATCATTGAATCTTCTTCCAACAAGGTTGCGGCATTACCATCCGAGGCCATTGTCAGCTTCGATGACAAGGATTACATCTTCATTTTCGATAAAAATAAAGAGGAAGGGGGCAAGCCTTTTACCGAATACCGTATGATCAAGGTGCACAAAGGTGTTACCGATGGTGGTTATACCGAAATCATCCTCCCCTTAGGTTTTGATATGCATACGGCCAAAGTTGTTTTGAAAGGCGCTTACAACCTGCTCTCCGCAAAGAAAAATGCCGGTGAAATGAGTTGCTGATTAACTCCGTACGGGACGGAATTTAGACTTTAATCCATTTTCTGGCGATATTATATCCCGTCGGGCAATGTCATTAAGTTAAGAAAATACAAATTCATAATTCACATATAATCAACAGATTGCTTCGTCGTTCCTCCTCGCAATGACGGTATGCTGTTGATTTTGTGAGG
>CAYHQN010000060.1:0-23785 GCA_964358545.1 uncultured Tangfeifania sp.
AGCCATATAACAAAATAAACCGTCTCTTTTTTCAATTTGGTAAAGTAGAATTACTGAATTTTTGTACTTTAGTAGTTAATATCCAGCCAGATAAAAATTTAAGCATCTCTTATCCAAAATCAATGGAACTTAATATCGATCTGATCCCAAAAAGAAAAAGATCAAATTTCTTCCTCGCAATGGGAGTGATTGCTATTATATTGGCTATCACCTATTTTACCCTCAGAATGCATGGTGACACAGAAAAATTTAACTCTTTTTTGCCTATGATGCTATATATGTTCGTGTATGGGATCTTTGGCATTCTCAATGGATTGGGTTATTCCATTGAAAAATTCTTTGGTAGCGCATATGTTCAAATTGATGAAGAGCGAATTGCCATCAAAACCGGGGTTTGGACAAAAGAGCAATCAATCCCATGGAACAATATAAAATCGATGGAATACAAAACCAATTGGTTTAAAATCACTGACTTAAATGGTATATCCTCGAAATTAATACTTTCTGACCTCGAATTTAAAGTTCTGATAGAAACCAGGGATACCATCAATTTTATTGCAGCTGAAAAAGGGATATCGATCAATTAATATACGTAAATAACTAACAATCAGACTTTTATTCTGAAATTAATATGAAAATGGACATAGCTCAATCAAAGTTTTATAAAAATAGAAAAATTAAATTAGAAATGTGTAACAATCAGAAAATATTACTGTATAACAAAGAAATTGATTCATAATGAGAGATCCTGATTCCAGCGAACAGGCTTTGATCGAAGCCGATGATAAACTGTGCGAAGTATTAGGCCGAAACATCGATTTGCTTCCAATTGTGTTTAGATTTGGCATAAGTTCAAATTTGGGGCAATCTACCCTTGGAGAGATTTGTCTGAAGAAGAATATCGATTTAGATTTTTTGCTGGCCGTTTTAAATACTTATCATTCAAGCAATTATTTTCCAAATACGGATTCTGTCGATCTCACTTTGCTGACTGGTTTTCTTACCAGGACGCATCAGCACCATAAGCAGGTAACCATTCCGCTCCTTGGTAGTTTAATGCAAGAACTCAAAATTAAATTACCTGATACCAAGTTGATTATCAAGCTCGAGAAATATTTAAATGACTATGTGTCCAGGCTGATTGACCATATTGAATTCGAGGAGAAATATATATTTCCCCTTGTTGAATTACTCGATGAGAATGGCAGAAGAAGTGATTTAAGAACATCATCGGCCAACCTAAAAAAACTCTTTGGTCAACACAACAATGTAGAGACAGAAATTAGTGACCTGATTATAATCCTCCTTCAACACATTCCGGAAAATGCTGACATACAGATATTTCATGACATATTGCATACCCTGTCACATTTTGAGAAAGAGCAGATCGATCATGCACGTTTTGAGGATAAAATACTCGTTCCAAGGCTTTTGAAACTGTTTGGCACAAAATTTCGAAGCAATGCATTCTAGCAGCTGCATCGTCATTCATCCTTGGCCAATCATACAAATTGGATTAACCAATATCCTTCAATCCCTAAAGATTGAAGTGATGGCGGCTTACTCCTTGTGTCCTGAAAACAAAATGATTATTGGGTGGAATGACATTGTTGTTTTAATCGACACCAGGGAGTATGAATTTATCCGTAAGCATTATAGATCTTTCAGGCGAAGAAATATTGCCATTGTTGGAATTCACTTTGATGCTTTACAAACTCCGGATAACAATCTTTTTGACGAGATTTTGTATCAATCAGATACACAGGATGTGCTTTTCAACAAGCTGAAAGCATTCTCCAACTTTGGTAAGCATAAGCAACCCTCCCTTCAACTTTCCGACCGCGAAACTGAAGTATTAAGGCTTGTTGCGACCGGCTTCAGCAACAAACAGATCTCAGAAAAATTGTTTATCAGCATTCATACGGTCATCTCGCACCGGAAACACATTACCGCCAAGTTGGGGGTAAAATCCATCTCAGGACTTACGCTCTATGCAGTCCTCAACGACCTGATTGAATAATCAATAAAAATCACTACAAATAGGGATTGCCTACGGAATTTGAAGTCGGTTGATTTGTGTACACTAAAAAACCAATAAATATGTACACAAAAATAGTTCGGCTCCAATTGCTTCTTCTGTCATTTACATGCTTATCCTTTGCATCAAAAGCGCAGGACAGAATTTTCACCTACACCTACCAGAGCAATGTCCTGAACAAAGGTCAGCGCGAACTGGAAGTCTGGAACACCCTTCGACAGGGAAAACAGGATTTCTTTTCACGTCTGGATAACCGTACCGAGTTCGAGGTTGGCCTGGGCAGCAACCTGCAGACCTCCTTTTACCTGAATCTGACATCAATTACTCAAACAGTTATGGATGGTACACAGAAATCGACTTACACCAAACATGAAATCGGCTTTTCAAACGAGTGGAAACTAAAATTGACGGATCCTGTTGCCAATCCGATCGGCCTCGCCTTGTACGGAGAATACGGGATCAGCAGCAGTGAATATGAGCTTGAAGGCAAAATAATTATTGACAAGAAGATCAACAATTTGACTATTGCCGGCAATGCAACCTATGAAGGGGAGTTTGCCCCCACTTATGTTAACAATAAACTAAAATGGGAGAAGGAGGGCCATGTTGATTTTAACCTTGCCTTCGGATACGCCATCGGTCACGGATTTCATCTTACCCAGGAAAATAACTTTAGAAATGTTTACGTAGAGAAGGAGTTGGAACATAGCGCCCTCTATTCCGGGTTGGGTTTCTCCTATGTTCGGGAAAATTTTTGGGTAAATTTCACTGCCTTGCCTCAGATCAAATCATTTAAAGGAGCAACAGACAATAAGTTAAACCTGGATAAATTTGAAAAAGTACAATTCAGATTACTCTTTTCCTATGCGTTCTAAGAAACAAAATCGTGCGCGGGTATTAATCCTGTTATCAGGATTACTCATGGCCTGCAGCACCTCCCTTTACATTCCAAAGGAAAGTACCCTGAACTCGAAGGAAACTCATAGTGCTTTGCAAAAAGGAAGGGCCATCTACATCAATAAATGCGGCAATTGCCATACCCTGTACCTTCCTGAAAAGTACAGTACGTCCGAGTGGAGATTTCAAACCGCAAAAATGGCTGTAAAGGCCAAACTGACGGATCAGGAGGAAGAGCTTATTCTTAGGTACTTAACAAAAAACGATTCATCAAATCCGCATTGACAGCCAATGCAAGTGAAGAAATAAATAATAATGGGCTAATATTTTCCATTCGACAGGGTTTCCTTTTCTCATTTTTATGTATTAATATGAAAATGAGCAAGCTATGGAAAATCAACACACATTCAGAATTGGAATAGCTATGGCAGGTGCCGTCTCCGCCGGCGCCTATACTGCAGGGGCAATGGATTACCTGCTTGAGGCGCTAGAAAGCTGGCAAAAGGCAAAAGATCTGTGTTTGCCCGGCACGCCAAAACACAATGTTGTCATTGAAGTTCTTACCGGAGCATCGGCAGGAGGTATGACAGCAGTGATTACAGCCGCGGCAATTCAAAAGAATTTCCCGCATGTCAACGCAAGGAATTTTTTTAGCCATGTCGGCACTGAGAATCCATTGTACGATTCGTGGGTTAATCTGACTGAAAGGCCCAAATGCGACATGATGGGCCAGATGCTGGATTCCAACGACATTACCTCCTCTCCTGAGCTCAATCCAAAACAGGAGGTTCGCTCGCTGTTTAATTCTCTCTTCATCGAAAAAATTGCCCGGAGGACCCTTGATGACACGACGAAGGACCCTGCCATCAACAGGCCCTACTTTGCCGGCAATTTCGAGCTTTTAACGACACTTACCAACCTCCGGGGGTACAATTACGAGCTGGAATTTATAACGGCTACGGGGAAAAGGAAAGACCGGATGACCATGCACAAAGATCTGGTTCACTTTCAGCTCAATCCTTCCGGGGAGTATCAGGATGACGGAAAAATTCCCTTTCATTTCAATACACCAGATGGACTGAACAAAGACCTTCTGGTCGATGCAGCCATTGCTACCGGTGCTTTCCCGGGCGGGCTAGCTTCACGGGTGGTAATAAGGGATCCTAAATTTATCAACGACAACCATTTGCTGAAGATCACGCATGGTAAGAAGTTCCTTGTTGACCCTTTGGTCGATTACAATGCCGTGTGCGTGGATGGTGGCGTAATCAACAACGAACCCTACGATCTGACGGAAACCATCATGACCGACCGCAGAAAGGATGAGATCAGAGGATCAGCCAACAAAGAAGAGGCGAAACATTTTAAACTGTCCAAAAGTGCGTCCGATTTTGGGTCAACCATCCTGATGATTGACCCATTCCCAAGTGATGATGTAAAACCTGATGCCAACTATTTTGATCTGCAGGCAATCAAATTCACACTGCCACAATTGTTCGGAGCCATGCGCCAGCAGCTGATGGTTAAAACGGACCTATTGGAAAGAGCCTACTCCGACACCGATTACACCAGGTTCATGGTGGCTCCGATTCGGACGAAGAAGGGGAAGACTCAAAAATATAGCATCGCCTGCGGCTCGTTGGGTGGTTTTGGCGGATTTTTCAGCAAGCAGTTCAGGATTCACGACTACCTTCTTGGCCGTCGCAACTGTCAGCGTTTTATCCAGCAATATTTTTGTGTGCCTGTCTCGGCCAATCACCCAATTATCAAATTTGGTTACGAGAATCTTTCGCCAGAAGCAATTACCATGATACAGGTGAACAACGGCATCTCACTTCCAATCATTCCGGACATCCGTATTGCGGAAGATCAAAAATCGCTCATACTCCCCCCTGAAGAGGAGGAATTTCCCTATCCATCTGTCAGGCTTAAATACCTGCTAAATCTTGAAAAGAAAATCCAAACAAGATTTGGGGTGGTCCTTGACTATATAAAGAATGGCGATAATCCTGAAGATGTAGCACATCAGGTTAATCAGGTAGTTCAGAAGATCAGAAAAAAATCGTGGTTATACAATGCTTTCATAAGCCCGGTAGTCAAACATGCCACAAAATGTTTCCTTTGGATTGGCAAATGCGCCGGAAAAAAAATCGCGGCAAAAAAATTTATAGATACAGTGGTCACCGACATGGATGAAAGAGGGTTGCTTCAAAAGGATTGTTGAAATCTGGCTTTTTTCTTACATTCGTGCACCAATTTTATTAACAAGTAAAATCTCGAACTACTATTTTATTTATTATCTTGATTATGAGGCTATTTAAATCATCGAATTTCAGGTTACTGGTAGTCACTCTTCTATTTGCTGCAATCAATCTAAATTGTTTTGCCCAGGAGCAATACAAGGAAAATAAGAAGATTACTGCCATTGAAGAATACAAAGGCGGTGCATTTTATCCTGTTCAGCAGTATGAGCAGGTTGACACCAAAAAAAATCCAAAAAACATCATCCTTTTCATTGGCGACGGAATGGGGCTGGCACATATTTATGCCTCGATGACTGCCAATGGAGGTTCTCTTTTCCTTCAAAATTTCGTTCATTGCGGGTTTTCCAAAACCTACTCGACGTCTGATTACATCACCGATTCGGGTGCGGGAGGAACGGCCCTTGCCTGTGGTGTAAAGACCTACAACGGAGCAATAGGTGTTGGCCCTGACAAACAGCCTGTTGAAAATATCAGGGAAATGGCTGAAAAGAAAGGTTTGAAGACCGGACTTGTGAGTACCTCCGCCATCAACCATGCAACACCGGCCTCTTTCATGGCACACCAGGCATCACGCAGCAGTTATGACGATATTGCCGCCGATTTTTTGAAATCCAAAATAGATGTTTTTATTGGGGGGGGCGTCAGGTTCTTTGAAAATCGCAAAGATGGACGTAATTTGTCTAA
Organism: uncultured Tangfeifania sp.; assembly: GCA_964358545.1. Classification (GTDB taxonomy): domain Bacteria; phylum Bacteroidota; class Bacteroidia; order Bacteroidales; family Prolixibacteraceae; genus CAINVV01. The sequence continues at coordinate 5,884 of CAYHQN010000060.1, forward strand.
GGAACTCAGGGACAAAGGCTATCAGGTCCTTTACAAAATAGAGGATATACAAAAAGTAAAATCGGGAAAACTTGCCGGCTTGACAGCCGAAGAGCACAACGCACCCATGCCCGAACGTGGTGAAATGCTTGTTCCTGCCACCGAAACGGCAATCAACCTGCTTTCCCAGGGCAAAAAAGGATTTTTCCTGATGGTAGAAGGTTCGGAAATTGACTTTCTGGCCCATAACAATCAGGCGCCGGGGGTAATCCGGGAGACTCTCGACATGGATAGGGCCGTTGGAGTTGCACTGGCATTCGCCGCCAAAAATAAAGAGACGCTGATCATTGTGACTGCCGACCACGAAACCGGCGGGATGACCATCAATGAAGGGAACAACAAGACAGGGGATATCACAGCCAAATTTACCAGTCCGGAACATACCGGTGTATGCGTTCCCGTTTTTGCATATGGCCCGGGTGCTGATCAGTTTGGCGGATTCATGGAAAACACTGAAATAGCAAAGAAAATGATGAAATTGCTGAAGGTGCAATAACCTCATTTGGTTGATGCAGGAAGGGCCGGTTTCAAAAAAGCCGGCCCTTCCTATCTGTTGGGGTTAAAGTTCTATCGTTATCGTCTTTCCAAAGATCTTAACTACATCTCCCGGCCGAAGTTTGGCACGTTTCCTGGATTCCGGATTTCCGTTGAGCATCGCCTCCCCGTCCTCGACCATCATTTTTGCCTGTCCGCCAGACTCGGCAATCCGCAGAAGTTTGAGCAGTTTGATCAACTCAATGTATTCGGCACCTTTCAGATTGTATACCATTGTAAATGTTTATATTGTTTGCCCTTCGGCTTCGCTCAGGGACCGGTCTCATCTTCTCATTTTCTCAGTGCTCAATTCTTCCCTTTTGTCTCTTCGTCCCCTTCGTCCTAGTCATCCCAGTCGTCCCCTTCGTCCCAGTCATCCCCTTCGTCCCAGTCATCCCAGTTTTTCCGTCTCTCCGTCATTCGATCCCTCCGTCTTTCAGTCACCCACTACCTTACTTACCAGGAAGCCCACACACCTCCTCCTGCACCTTCCTTGGCAGTGAGGCCAACACAAGATCATAAGAGTGGCTGATCAGCTCAAAGATCAGACTGTCATGAAGGTCTCCTTCGAGCATCACCGTATTCCAGTGCTTTTTATTCATGTGGTAACCGGGAGTGATGTCATGATACCTTTCCCGAAGATCAATGGCCCTTTCGGGATCGCATTTCAGGTTGACTGAAGGAACCCTGTCCAAACTGATCAGGGCGAATATCTTGCCGCCCACCTTGATGACGAGGGTTGTCTCATCAAAAGGGAATCCTTCGGTTACCCCATTTTTCGCAATGCAAATTTGTCTGATCTCTTCGACGTTCATGCGCCTCCTATTTACTTTTGTGAAATTAATGAAAAAGTGACTAGAGTGACTAAAGTGAACTAAAGTGCCTAGAGTACTTCGCAACTCTCTTCAACTGCCGAGAGTCCACAACTTTATTAACTTTAGTCACTTTAGTTCACTTTAGTCACTCTAGTTCACTCAATTAACCGGAGGAATGAAAGCCCCCTCAAAATGCTCCACCGTATGGGTGCCATCCTTTTTTAGCAGGATGGAGATCACATCGAACCTGGTTTCAAGGTCCACTTTGTTCACCTTCAGCCAGGACTCGGCCACTTCGACAATGTTTCTAATTTTGGACGATGTAACTGCTTCCCAGGGCTCTTCTGCATAATTTTCGGCTCTGCTCTTCACCTCAACCACCACGATTTCATTCCCCTGTTTGGCCACAATGTCTATCTCCTTGTGACCATGATGCCAGTTGAGATCAAGGATCGTGAACCCTTTATCAATCAGATAAAATTTGGCAATCTCCTCTCCTTTCCTGCCCATATCATCCCTCTCAGGATTCTCCTCAGACACTTTTTTCATCTCCTTTCAGTTAAAATGTTTGATTGAACAGAACGCTCTCCTCCATCACCTCGAGCGAAATCTCACTGCCCATTACCAACGGGAAGTTGGGCAACTCATGTCCGGCAGGAAAGCCGAATACGACCGGGAAACCGTATTCTGAAACCGCATCCTGAATAATCTCATTAGCCGACATACCAAACGGTGTGCTATTGGTTTTTGTATCCGTAAAATATCCAACGATCAAGCCGGCAAGCCGCGACAAGCTTCCTCCAAATTTCAGGTTCATCATCATCCGGTCGATGTGGTAATCGTATTCTGCGATATCTTCAATAAAAAGAACCTTCCCGTCAAAGGAGAGATCCAGTTCCGTTCCCCTTAAGCTGATGAGCAACGATAAATTTCCTCCGATCAGTATTCCTTTGGCCATACCTTTTCTGTTTAGCCTGTTGCCCGGGACCTGGTAAGAAAGCGGCTTCCCCCGAAGCAGATTGAGAAGTTTATCCAGACTATCAGTTCTAACCCCTCTATCGAAGAAGAATGAGGGCATCACACCATGGATGGAGGCGACTTCCCGGTAGGTGAGGAAGGAGTGAAATACGGTGATATCGCTGAATCCTATCAGCCATTTGGGGTGCCTAAAAAACCCTGACCAGTCAAGCAACATCAGGGTTCGGAGAGATCCATAACCACCTCTGGCAAAAAGAATGGCTTTCACCTCCGGGTCGTCCAGCACCTGTTGCATGTCGGAAGCCCTCTCTCTATCTGTACCTGAAAACATGTGAAACTGTCCAAAGGCACACGGAGTGATCTCCACCACAAAATTCTCCTCCTCCAGCAAAGAAACGGCCTTTTCAACAGGTTCCCTACTGACTTTCCCTGCTACCGAAACCAATGCTATTTTGTCGCCGGGTTTGAGAAATGGAGGATGGATCATGGCTGCTATTTTTTGCAATTATTCTTTAAAAAAGAAGTGACTAAAGTGAACTAGAGTGACTAAAGTTAATAAAGTTATGGATCCCAAACAGTTGTTGATAGTGGCGAAGTACTCTAGTCACTTTAGTCACTTTAGTCACTTTAGTCACTTCCTGATAGTAACGCCTCAATGGTGTGCGGAAAATGTTCCATCTCGAGTTCATGGATCTTCATTGCCAGGGTTTCAGGGGTATCCTGCGGTTCGACAGCGCATTTGGCCTGAAACAGGACTTTGCCGTGATCATACACCTCATCAACCAGATGAATAGTAATTCCGGATTCACTCTCCTTGTTGTCAATAACGGCATTGTGAACATGTGCCCCATACATGCCTTTTCCTCCATATGAAGGTAGTAAGGCAGGATGAATATTGACAACCAAAAATTCCCGGACGAATTTTTGCGGCAAAAGGAGCAGGAATCCGGCGAGAACGATCAGATCGATCTCTCTTTTCTTAAATTCATTTATCAAATTATCCGTCGAAATAAACTCGTCCCTGGAAAAGTAATGAGCTTCTACCTTCAGTCGTTCAGCTCTTTCCAGTACAAACGCATCTTGTTTATTGCTCCAGACAGAATCAACCATAATGTTTGGATGATGCTGAAAAAAAAGGATAATATTCTCCGCATTTGATCCTGACCCCGAAGCAAGTATGGCTATTTTTTTCATATTCAATTAGTTATAATGTAGGTTTTTTTGAATTTTCGACTCTATTATTCCACACAGTTTGGAATGAGGCTATTTTGAGGCGAAAACTGTTACATTCTTTAACAAATATTTGGAAGATAATTTTGTTTCTTCGTTTCTTTGCAATCGCTGAAAAATTCAGTGTGTAAATTTAAAAATAGTAACCACGTAAAATTAAAAAATTATGTCTGACATTACGGCTAAGGTAAAAGCAATCATTGTTGATAAACTAGGTGTTGACGAGAGCGAAGTAACTACAGAAGCGTCCTTCACAAACGATTTAGGTGCAGATTCTTTGGACACTGTAGAGTTAATCATGGAATTCGAAAAAGAGTTTGGTATTGCTATCCCTGATGATCAAGCAGAAAAAATCGGCACCGTTGGTGACGCTATCAATTACATCACTGAAAACGCGAAGTAACAAATCAGTAAGGTCTTAAAAATCAATATGGAATTAAAACGAGTTGTTGTTACCGGACTTGGCACAATCAACCCGCTTGGCAAAAATGTTGAAGAGTATTGGGAAGGCCTAAGGAATGGGGTCAGCGGTGCAGGCCCCATTACTCATTTTGACGCCTCCAAGTTCAAAACAACTTTTGCCTGCGAGATCAAAAATTTCAATCCGAATGATTATCTGAATCGGAAAGAGGTGCAGAAGCACGATATGTATGCGCAATATGCGTATATCGCTGCAGCTCAAGCAATTGAAAACTCCGGTCTGGATCTCTCCAAAATCGACAAAGACGAAGTTGGTGTTATTTGGGGAGCCGGTATCGGCGGATTGGATACTTTTTTCCAGTCTGTTACCGAGTTTAATAACAATCCGGACAATCCAAGATTCTCACCATTCTTTATCCCGAAAATGATTGCCAACATGGCCAGTGGAAACATCGCCATGCAGTACGGTTTCAGGGGTCCAACCATTACCACCGTCACTGCATGCGCATCTGCTACCCACGCCATGATTGATGCCGCCACATACATTCGTTTAGGTAAAGCAAATATTTTTATTGCCGGAGGATCAGAAGCCGCCATTACGCAGGCTGGTGTTGGCGGTTTCAATGCAATGCATGCCCTGTCTACCCGCAACGATGATCCTAAAACCGCTTCCCGTCCATTCGACAAAGACAGGGATGGATTTGTAATGGGTGAAGGGGCTGGTGCCCTCATCCTCGAAGAGTATGAACATGCCATTGCACGCGGCGCAACCATTTGGGCCGAGCTTGTCGGCGGAGGGATGTCAACTGATGCTTACCACATGACTGCCCCGGATCCGGAAGGCGGAGGTGCAACCCTAGTGATGAAAAGAGCCCTCAATGATGCAGGACTTAAGCCTGAAGATATCGATTACATCAATGTTCATGGCACCTCAACAGGCTTAGGCGACATTGCCGAACCCAAAGCTATCAAAAAAGTGTTTGGAGAACACACCTACAAAGTCAGCATCAGTGCGACCAAGTCGATGACCGGCCACTTGCTTGGAGCAGCAGGGGCAGTAGAAGCTATAGCGTGTATCCTAGCCATGAAATACAGCATCGTTCCACCGACCATCAACCAATTTGTACTTGATCCGGAAATTGATCCTAAAATTGATTTTACTTTCAACAAAGCAAAACCACGAAATATCAACTACGCATTAAGTAATACCTTTGGTTTTGGCGGTCACAACGGTACTGTGATCTTCAAAAAATTAGGTTAATACGTGATCAGAAATCTGATATACAAGATAAAACTCTTTTCTTCCCCAAGAAAAGGGTTTTATTCGTATATCCGGGGCCTGACAGGCCATAGTCCGATAAAATTTAAACTTTACGACATCGCTTTTATCCACAAATCGGCTTCTTACGTCGATAAAATGGGGAATGTCGTCAACAACGAACGGCTCGAATACCTCGGTGATGCCGTCCTTGGCACCATCGTAGCCGAATATTTGTACAACCGCTTCCCCTTTAAAGACGAAGGTTTCCTTACTCAATTGAGATCCCGGGTTGTCAACAGAAGTTTTCTGACCCAGCTTACCTTCAAAATGAAGCTGAACCGCTATGTGATCTCCAATACCAACTCGGTCAGCGAGTCAAGCCATCTCTACGGTGATCTGTTGGAAGCCTTCATTGGCGCCATCTACCTCGACTGCGGCTATGCTGTGACCAAGCAATTTGTTATCAAAAAGATCTTTAACCAGCACGTCGACATACAGGAGATGGAGAGGAACGACAACAATTTCAAGAGTCAACTGATTGAATGGGGCCAGAAAATGAAACAGGAGGTTGAATTCAAAACTGTCAACAATCCCGATACTGGATCAGAAAAAATGCCCTTTATATCAGAGGCCTGCATCGACGGAAAAGTGATGGGAAAAGGAGAAGGTTTTTCCAAAAAGGAGGCCCAGCAAAATGCCGCCCAACAGGCACTTGAGAAGTTGGGTTTGCAGGAAGTTGAGGAAGGCTATTAGCTGTTAACTAATCGCTTACGGCCTCTCGCTGTTAAATATTGTTAAGGATACCCCGCTCAACAGATTATTAACTCTATATTTGTTTTATGAGCAAAAAAATGATCTACATTCTCACTGTCGCTATGGCAATTGCTGTGGTGGCGATGGTATGGGTACAACTGATCACCATTAACAAAACGGCAAAGCTTCAGGAGAAAGACTTTACATTTAACGTCAACATAGCACTCAATGATGTTAAGGAAAGGATTGAGTTCGAGGAATTCAAGCTATTTTACCAACCTGACGAATCTTATTACTCATCTGGTTCAGCCCCCTCCAGAGGTCTTAATCTATACCCCAACTCAGATCCTGTAGAGTCTTTAAATAAACTTGGCCAATCAGGTGAGCTGTCTATATCATATAGTCAAAAATCAATCATTAACCCCAAAGGACTAGTAGAGATCAGCAAGTCGTGGGTAGACCTCGATATCTCCAGTATGCGAAGTGCATACAAGCGCCAGAGTGAGAGACAGTCACAGCTTCTACGGTATCAGGATTTTATGCAGGTACGTTCCGAAATGAAGATATCCGACAGGATCGTACCCGAATTTCTGAAACAGCTTCTTGAAGTGGAGTTGAAAGACAGGGATATCCAGAGTCAATACAAATATTGCATTAAATCAACTGTAAGAGAGAAAACTGAAATAGTTTTGGGTGATCCAGATTACCATCCAACCAAAGGGGCCAGAGAATACAAAGTTCCACTTTTTTACGACCAGGCATCTGCCAAACCAAATTTTCTGGTCGTCTATTTTCCTGATCATCATGCGGAGCAGATCAAAGCCATGTCCAACGTTGTCCTTCCTTCCCTGATACTGATCCTTATCATCATTGGGATTTTCGTTTTTACACTCCAGATTATTCTTCGTCAAAAGAAGTTGTCCCAAATCAAGAACGACTTCATCAACAACATGACCCACGAGCTGAAGACGCCGATCTCGACAATTTCGCTGGCATCCCAGATGCTGAAGGACAATTCGCTGGTTCACTCTCCTTCCACCATCGATCATATTTCAGGGGTCATCTTCGACGAAAGCAAGAGATTGAGTTCCCAGGTCGAAAAAGTGTTGCAGATGGCTGTCTTTAACGAAGGAAAGCTAAAATTAAAATTTATTCCGATCGATCTGAACCAGATTGTTTCGCAGGCCGCTTCCAACTTTGAGATAAGAGTAACAAACTCAGGAGGCACACTCGAAACTTCTATCCATGCCGATGATCCGGTGATCAGCGGGGACGAAGTACACATTACCAATGTCATTTTCAATTTGCTCGACAATGCTGAAAAATATAGCAAAGAAACACCCAAAATTGAAATATTGACCGAGAACAAAAGCGGCTGGGTAATTGTTCAGATAAGGGATTATGGGATCGGAATCTCGAAAGAGAACCTCACCCAGATTTTTGAACGCTTTTACCGCATACCTACCGGGAACGTGCACAACGTGAAGGGTTTCGGACTTGGACTTTCCTACGTAAAAAGAATCGTAGAAGAGCACCATGGAAAAATTAAAATTGAAAGTACAGTTGGGAAAGGAACCAAATTCAGGATCTATTTCCCGGTTATTAAATAGTAAATTATTATGGAAAAGAAGATGAGAGTTATCTTAAGTGAAGATGATGAAAACCTGGGATCGTTGCTTAGGGAATATTTGATCGCTAAAGGCTACGACACAGATCTTTATCCCGATGGGGATGCTGCGTACAAAGGCTTTCAGAAAAATCAATACGACCTTTGCATTTTCGATGTGATGATGCCTAAAAAAGATGGGTTCACGCTGGCCAAAGAGGTGCGGATGATCAACAGTGAAATTCCTATCATCTTTCTTACTGCTAAAAACATGAAAGAGGATGTGATCGAAGGATTCCGTCTTGGGGCCGACGATTACATGACCAAGCCATTCAGCATGGAAGAGCTCATCTTCCGCATCGAAGCCATCCTGAGAAGAACGCTGGGGGAAGCTGACAATACACAGGTCCTATTTAAACTAGGCCGGTTTACCTTCGATGCCAGGAAGCAGACCCTTTCCGATATCAATGACAGCACCAAACTCACCACCAAAGAGTCTGAGCTGCTTCGCCTTCTTTGCGTCAATGCCAACAAGGTACTTGAACGCAATTATGCCCTCAAAACCATCTGGGTAGACGATAACTATTTCAATGCCCGAAGCATGGATGTATACATCACCAAGCTGAGAAAACACCTGAAAGATGAGGAGGGAATTGAAATCATCAATATCCACGGAAAAGGATACAAGTTGATTATCTAAATTAGTCTTTACGGAACTTTTCCAAAGTTCGAAAGTTTGACATTAACTTTTCCAAAGTTTCAAACTTAAGTTATTAACTTTTTCAAACTTTCGAACTTTGGAAAAGTTCCGTAAAGACTAATTTAATCCAGCTTCAGAACCGCCAGAAAAGCTTTCTGCGGTACTTCCACGTTGCCTATCTGTTTCATCCGCTTCTTACCCTTTTTCTGCTTGTCGAGCAGTTTCCGCTTTCGCGTGATATCGCCACCATAACATTTGGCGGTCACATCTTTACGAACCGCTTTCACGGTTTCCCTTGAGATGATCTTGGCGCCAATGGCTCCCTGAATCGCGACATCGTATTGCTGCCTTGGAATTAGTTCCTTCAGCTTTTCACAGATTTTCCGTCCAAACGTATAGGCGTTATCGACATGCAAAAGTGTTGAAAGTGCATCAACAGGTTCGCTGTTTAGCAAGATGTCCAGCTTAACCAGTTTGGCAGGGCGATAACCCGTGATATGATAATCAAAAGAGGCATAGCCCTTTGAGATACTCTTTAGTTTGTCGTAAAAGTCAATCACAATCTCCCCCAGCGGCATATCGAAGGTGAGTTCGGCCCTGTCGGCAGTGAGGTAATCCTGCTTAGTCATCATCCCACGCTTCTCCAGGCACAAAGTCATGATGGGGCCGATGTATTCGGACCGGGTGATAATTTGCGCCTGAATGAAAGGCTCTTCTATCTGCTCGATCAATGTAGCTTCAGGCAATCCGGCCGGATTGTAAACCTCGAAGACTTCACCGGCACGGGTAGTAACCATGTAGGATACGTTCGGCACCGTGGTGATCACATTCATGTCGAACTCGCGGTCGAGCCGCTCCTGTACTATCTCCATGTGAAGCAGTCCAAGAAAGCCGCACCTGAAACCGAAGCCCAGCGCCATCGATGATTCGGGCACATAGGTAAGGGAGGCATCGTTTAATTGCAATTTTTCCATGGCATTGCGAAGATCTTCATAGTCCTCGCTGTCAATTGGATAGACTCCGGCAAAAACCATCGGTTTCACATCTTCGAATCCGGAGATAGCAACCGCAGGATTTTTTACCTGGGTGACGGTATCTCCCACTTTGATTTCACGGGCGGTTTTGATGCCGCAAATAATATAGCCTACATCTCCTGCCATCAATTCATCACGGATCTCAAGGCCCATTTTCAACACACCGACCTCGTCGACATAATATTGCTTATCGGCAGCCACGAACTTCACCAGATCGCCTTTGCGCACTGTGCCATTGGCAATTTTAAAGTAGGCAATCACACCGCGAAACTGGTTGAAGACCGAGTCGAAAATCAGTGCCTGGAGTGGCGCTTTAGGATCTCCTTCCGGAGCAGGTATATCGGTCAGGATACGTTCGAGTATCTCGGCAACACCGTCGCCTGTTTTTCCGGATGCCCGGATAATGGTCGACCTTTTGCACCCGATCAGTTCGATGATCTGGTCTTCGACCACCTCCGGCATGGCATTGGGCAGGTCCATCTTGTTCAGGATTGGAATGATTTCGAGGTCGTGCCCGATGGCCAGATAGAGGTTCGAGATGGTTTGGGCCTGGATGCCCTGTGTCGCATCGATGATAAGCAAAGCGCCTTCGCAGGCCGCGATCGAACGCGACACTTCGTACGAAAAGTCAACGTGCCCCGGGGTGTCGATCAGGTTCAGCAGGTATTTCTCATTGTTGTGGATGTACTCCATCTGAATCGCATGGCTCTTGATGGTGATACCCCGCTCCCTCTCCAGGTCCATGTTGTCTAACACCTGAGCCTCCATGTCGCGTCCGCTGATCGTGGAAGTCAATTCCAGCAGACGATCGGCCAGGGTACTTTTCCCATGGTCAATGTGGGCAATGATGCAAAAATTCCGGGTGTTATTCCTGTCTGACATATCTTATATACTTGATAATCTGTATTTCAACTTATTATTTATGGCTGCAAAGATACGCAAAAATTTGATTGCTGAATTTTATACAGTTACTATCCAGGCATCCTTGTTACAATACATCAATGATTTGGAATTGAGCAGTTCTTACCCAAAATCTTTCCACGCTTTTACTAAACCATTGGAGGTTTGCAAAGATTTATCACCTGCATATACGGCAAAACATTGTTCAGGTGTTGCGCCGGAAAGCTTGGCCCATTTGCTGATACCCTTGAAGTAATCCTGAGCATAGGTAGCTCCTGACTTTATTTCGTAAGCATTTTGTTTATTCCCGGTTGTTTCGAGCAAATCAACTTCGTTTCCTGTGCTATCCCGCCAAAAGGTCAACGAGGGTTCCACCCCTTTGTTCAATGATTCTTTGACAAATTCATTGATGACCAGGTTCTCAAATAGTCCACCCCGCAGAAAATGACCTGACACCTGTTTGAAATCCCTGATCTCCAACAAAGAACAAGCCAATCCGGTATCGTAAAAATAGAGTTTGGGGGATTTAACCAATCGTTTGGCGTAATTGTTATGGTCGGGCTTTAACAAATAGACAATGTAGCTAGCTTCGAGGAGTGACACCCACGCTTGCGCCGTGGACACTGCTATTCCACATTCATTGGCTAATGAGGAGAGATTTAACAATTGTCCGATCCTGCCTGCACAAAGTTTAATGAAGCGGATAAATTTGCTTAAATCACCGATATTTTTCATCAAACGTACATCACGTTCAACATAAGTTTGAATGTAATAGGGATAGAAATCTGTCGGACTAATTTTTTTATCGTACAAACGGGGATAGGCTCCCATGAATAGCTGCTCATCTACCGTACCCGGAAGTTGGCCCACATCTTTTAACTCCTTGGATGAGAAGGGTAGCAGTTTTAGAATGGCTGTCCTGCCAGCCAAAGATTGGCTGATGTTTTGCATCAACAGGAAATTATGTGAGCCTGCCAGAAGGTACATCCCTTCAAGGTTTTGTTCATCAACATGCGTCTGCAAATAGGAGAACAGCTCAGGCACCTTTTGTACTTCATCGATGATGGTCCGATCAGGATAGGTAGATAGAAAACCCCTTGGATCATCCATGGCAAAAAGTTGCCTGTCCAGGTCTTCCATAGAAACATACTGATAGTCCGGGAAAGTGGATCTTAAAAGCGTTGACTTTCCCGACTGCCTGGGCCCCGTCAAGGTAACTACCGGGTACTTCCCAACCATTTCCAACAACTTGTTTTTCAGTAGCCTTTCAATCATATTGATGAATTTCTTGCAAATTTACGATTAAATAATAAATTTGCAAGAAATTATTTAACTTTCGTCTGAAATGCCCCTCCGGGAAGGTACCCCGCGGTTTACGGAGTGGTTTGAAGCCTGGCACAAATTGATTACATACCTAGATATCACTGCCGACCTGATTATTGATCAAATTTGATCTTAAAAACCACCACCTCCGGCGTATTGCCGATCCGTACCGGCGGTCCCCAGGAGCCAAACCCGGAGGAGACATAGCAGGTGGTATTCCCTTTTTGTTTCAAGCCCCAGCTTACCTCGAATATGGCTTCGGTGATATAGTTAAACGGCCACATTTGTCCGTCGTGGGTATGGCCCGACAGGTGCAGGTCTGTACCAACTTCGACGGCCTCCTCGAGGTGAAAAGGCTGGTGGTTCATCACAATGATGGGTTTCGTGTGATCCAGGTCTTTAGTAAGCTCTTTCAGGTCATGCGGATTGTTAGCCTCTCCCATTCGGCGGCTGTCCCTGTCGTCCCTGCCTACCAGCTGGATCCCGTTGGCAAGGGTGACCACCTCGTCGCGCAGTACTTTGATGTTGATGCTTTGCAGGTAGGGCAAGGTATTCCGGATACCGCCAATGTATTCGTGGTTTCCCGGGATGGCATAGACGCCCAGTGGTGTACGGATCTCCTGGATGTGCCTCCCAAGGTTCTTTCGCAGTACCGGTCCGATATCGCCATCCACCAGATCGCCGCAAAGCAGCACCAGATCGGGCTTTTGTTCGTTGATGATGCGAATGAGCTTCATCTCCTGCCTTTCGCCAATCAGGGCCCCCAGATGGATATCTGAAGCCATCAATATTTTGAGTTCAGGATTCCCGGTTACGGTTTTGTGTATCGTCAAAGGGATCTCTTTGATCCTGGTAGTTAATGCATTGATGTAACCGCCGAGCACAACCATGGAAACTAACCCGATGACGGTGTATCCCAAATACAACTTCCCGGTAGGGGAAAAATCGGGTAAAAAATGGAAGAAATAGTTGGCCACCCTGACCAGGTCGATCAGCAACAAGGATATCAGGAAATAGAACATGAAGGCCAGCCAGAAGGCTCCGACCCGGTAAACCCATTCACTTACGACAGAGGAGGAGGTCCGTTCCCAAAACATCCCCACCAGGAAAGAGGAGACCAGCGACCAGAAAATTACTGTAAACCACTTCTTTGAGGCCGGAGTGCAGGAAAAAACCATCAGCCCCCGGGTATAAACGAAATAGTTTAGCGAAGAATAAACGAGCAATACAATGCTGAAAAATATGAAAAAAGTGAGTGTTCTCATTACAAATTAATTAGATGGGCAAAACTATCAATTATTTTGGGGGTATAAATCCCATCCGCCCATTTTGATTATATTTGCCGCAAGATACAACACAAACCTTTTCGACGAATGCGATTTCGGCCCATTATTTTCCTGTTGGCGGTCATGTTACTTCACTCCTGTAACAATGGTTCCCACTGCTACGAGTCGTCGGAAACCCTTTTGATCACTACCTTTACAGCCAATGGCACGATTAAAATCGACTCCATTATGGTCAGGGGGTACAACAGGCTTGCCAAGGGCGACACCCTGGTATTCAACAAGGATTCTGCCGTTGCGAAGAAGGTCGGATTGCCGCTTTCTGTTAGCGCCGACACAACAGGATTTGTTGTTTACGCCAACGGCAAGGCAAGTTCATTCTGGGTGAAACATACCATGAATTTTCAATTGATTTCCCAAAGTTGCGGTTTTGCGCCAAATTATGAACTTATTGCCCTCAGGCACAGCTCACTCATTGATTCAATAAGAATTTTAGATCCGGTTGTGGGTCCAAAATCTGCAGAAAAATATGCCACGAATGGACAAAATATTACGGTCTATCTTCATCTTACTACTCCTTAGTCCGGTTAGCGGCTTTGGACAGGGAAAGAAAGAGGTGTGGAGGTACGAAGGTCCCCGCTTTGGGATTGACGTGTCACGTTTTCTGATGCCAACCATACAAAAAGCAACAAAAAGCGCATTCGAGATCCAGGCAGATTATCCTTACAAAGGCAATTTCTTCCCTACCGTGGAAGCCGGGTATCAAAGTGTCGACGATTTGAAGGATGCCTTTCACTATACCAACAAAGGGGCCTATGGCAGGATCGGGGTTGATGTGAACATCAACAAATTTGAGTCTTTGTCGGACAACGATCTGGTTTTTATAGGGTTCAGGTATGGTTTCAGCCGGTTTTCACAGGAAACCCTTGCAGCCAGCTACACCAATTACTGGGGAACCATACAGTCCCCATTCCCCAAAAACAATCTGAATGCCCACTGGACCGAATTGGTGTTTGGTTTGAAGGGAGAGTTGCTGCCAAACATCTTTTTCGGCTGGTCTGTCAGGGCAAAATTTCTCCTTGCCTCCACCAAAGACGACCATGTAACACCCTATGTTATCCCGGGATTGGGTTACACAGGTTCTGAGGTCCCTTTCGATTTTTCTGTAACTGTCGCTTACCGGATTCCGCTTATCAAAACGAAAAAGTTGCCTAAAGCCCTCAAATCGGCCAGGCCAAACCGTTCTGATTCAGACAAGGATGAAGAACTTGATCCGAATGATCCCAACAATCCCAACAACAACACGAATGGATATGGGGGTGGGCAAAGGGGGAGGAACCAGGAACAGTACTAAAGAAGGATAAAGGATTAAAAACCCAAAGGATAAAGTAAAAAGGATAAAGGGGGCAGTTGTGCTGAGCCACCCTACCACGGATTACACAAATTACACGAATTTAAATTCGTATGATTACTGCAATTGATCTCGCGAAACTTCGCAATGCGGAGTTTCTGCAATTTGGTGCCACGTTCGCTGGTTTAATCGAGGCGAACAATCCTGTTGTTCTGAATGTCGGAGCGCAACATGCGGCTTTCAAAGTAAAATTGACCGAAATGTCGGGGCTCTTCAAGCTTGAAAAGGTCAGCCCAATCACGCAGGAACTTGTCCTGTTGGATGAACGCCGCGACAAGGCGATCAACGGAATGACTGCAGTCATCAATGGTTTCTGCAACCATTTCGATGCTGCAACTGCTCAGGCAGCCAATCTGCTGACCGGAAGTTTAAATCTTTACGGCGTTGGTGTTGCCCGCTTAAATACGCAGGCCGAAACCTCAACCCTAAATGGAATTATTAACGATTGGGAAACCAAGCCTGAGTTGATTGCGGCTATTATTATGCTTGGTCTTGCCGGGTGGCTTGCCGAACTAAAAACGGCCAATCAATTGTTCGCTCAGAAGTACATTCAACGGACCCAGGAGTATGGCGCTGCCAACCCCGATACGCTTAAGGCAAAACGCGAGGAGACGATGGTTGCCTATTATGAATTACGGAAGTTCATCGATGCCAACTCGATTATCAATCCCAGCGTTGCCTATGAAAAATTGATCAACGAGCTGAACGCGCTGATCGATCAGTACAATGAGCTGCTTAGCTCCCGACCTGCGGAACAGACCCCTGAACCGCCACCGGTGAATAACTAACTTTCACTTTAGAAAACCCGCTATTGGGAACGGCGGGTTTTCTTTTTTAATGATGAATTTTATGATTTGATTACTTTTGCATTAAATCATACCAAAATGAAAGAGATCGTTTTTATAGTAGAAGAATCTCAGGACGGGGGCTATTTTGCCCAGGCAGCAAATCATTCCATTTTTACCCAAGGTGATACCATCGCAGAACTAAAATCGATGATTAGTGATGCCGTTCGTTGCCATTTCGAAGAGACGAACATGCCTGACTTAATTCACCTGCACGTTACCCATGTGGAAACTTATGCCGTATGAAGCTTTCGCGGAACATTGATGCCCCACAGCTTGTTAAAGCCCTTCAAAAATTTGGGTACGAACCCACTCGCCAAAGTGGAAGCCATATCCGGCTAACGACACAACAAAACGGACAACACCACATCACAGTCCCTAACCCCAATCCTTTGAAAATAGGAACAGTAAATGCCATACTCACCGATGTGGCACAGCATTTAGGGATTTCCAAGCAAGAACTTATTGATGGGTTGTTCTAAAAACCAACAATTGATTCGAGTTTCAATCCTTGTTTTATTGGAAGGTGAATAGGAAGAAGGAGTTGTGTGATGGATGTTTTTTCGATTCTGAGTTTCAATCCTTGTTTTCTTGGAAGGTGAATAGGAAGGCTTTTCCATGTTAATTATTATTTTCTTGTTGTTTGGTTTCAATCCTTGTTTTCTTGGAAGGTGAATAGGAAGACCAAAATTAGAAAGCCAAGACATAAAATCTACTTTTGTTTCAATCCTTGTTTTCTTGGAAGGTGAATAGGAAGATATTTTTATAGGTTATCAGTCTAAAGGTTTAGCTGGTTTCAATCCTTGTTTTCTTGGAAGGTGAATAGGAAGGTTGTTCGCATGTTGTTTTCATCTTTAATTATATTAGTTTCAATCCTTGTTTTCTTGGAAGGTGAATAGGAAGTCAAAAAACAGAATATTACTCAGGATTTTGAAGAGAGTTTCAATCCTTGTTTTCTTGGAAGGTGAATAGGAAGAGCAAAGAGGTTTTCAATTGGATGGTTGAAATGGAGTTTCAATCCTTGTTTTCTTGGAAGGTGAATAGGAAGTAAAAATTGACGCAAAGCCATGACACAAAAAGGGGGTTTCAATCCTTGTTTTCTTGGAAGGTGAATAGGAAGAAAAAAGATTGAAACCAAAGCAGATGCAGATAAGGGTTTCAATCCTTGTTTTCTTGGAAGGTGAATAGGAAGTAAGCAGTATTGGATTGAAGTCGAAACAAGTATTATGTTTCAATCCTTGTTTTCTTGGAAGGTGAATAGGAAGTATTTGCAGGTCGGATCCCGAAACTACAACGCCATAGTTTCAATCCTTGTTTTCTTGGAAGGTGAATAGGAAGAATGAAACCGATGAAATATACGAAATGGAAACCTGCAGTTTCAATCCTTGTTTTCTTGGAAGGTGAATAGGAAGGGGCTATTGAGAAGTGTATGAAATATGATGTTCCGGGTTTCAATCCTTGTTTTCTTGGAAGGTGAATAGGAAGAAATACCCCGGAAGGGAAACGATGGAAATTAAAAGTTTCAATCCTTGTTTTCTTGGAAGGTGAATAGGAAGTGACAAGGAGTTTACCAGTCTCCTTCCGCTTCCTTGTTTCAATCCTTGTTTTCTTGGAAGGTGAATAGGAAGAATATCTTCCATTTTCATGAGAATTGTAGCATTAAGGTTTCAATCCTTGTTTTCTTGGAAGGTGAATAGGAAGCCTTTCGAGCAGGATGAAGATACTTTTGAAAAGGCTGGTTTCAATCCTTGTTTTCTTGGAAGGTGAATAGGAAGACAAGAGATTCATGATAAGTTTATGGAAAAGAATTTTGTTTCAATCCTTGTTTTCTTGGAAGGTGAATAGGAAGGAAGGCCTGTATTCGTGTGTGTCAACTCTTCAGGTGGTTTCAATCCTTGTTTTCTTGGAAGGTGAATAGGAAGCGAAGAATGGTTTTTGACAGGATTTAAGGCAGACGAGTTTCAATCCTTGTTTTCTTGGAAGGTGAATAGGAAGTCTGGCATGATTTACCCGCTTTCGCACTGGAGCAAGTTTCAATCCTTGTTTTCTTGGAAGGTGAATAGGAAGACCCGGGGCATTTTTGATCATCTGCTTACTCGCTACGTTTCAATCCTTGTTTTCTTGGAAGGTGAATAGGAAGAAAAGGTTCGTGATTATCTCGGAGACAAGAAGTTAACGTTTCAATCCTTGTTTTCTTGGAAGGTGAATAGGAAGAAATCTCTTTGGTTTCTGTTATCATTTTGGTTTGAAGTTTCAATCCTTGTTTTCTTGGAAGGTGAATAGGAAGACGTAGGTTTTAATCAAATATTTTTTGCCAATTACGTTTCAATCCTTGTTTTCTTGGAAGGTGAATAGGAAGTACTGAAGGATTGAAAGACGAGTAAACATAATTTAAGTTTCAATCCTTGTTTTCTTGGAAGGTGAATAGGAAGTAAAATATACTTTCGAGTGTGGTGTCATTGATTGAGTTTCAATCCTTGTTTTCTTGGAAGGTGAATAGGAAGAACAGCAACCATTTTTCAACTTTCAGATCGAAGGTAGTTTCAATCCTTGTTTTCTTGGAAGGTGAATAGGAAGCCAGAGAGTTACATTCGCCGGCTGTGTATTTGATGGTTTCAATCCTTGTTTTCTTGGAAGGTGAATAGGAAGTGTATATTCATAACTTCAGTCTTTTAAGACAGTGAAGTTTCAATCCTTGTTTTCTTGGAAGGTGAATAGTTCTACTTTACCAAATTGAA
Source organism: uncultured Tangfeifania sp. (assembly GCA_964358545.1). Classification (GTDB taxonomy): domain Bacteria; phylum Bacteroidota; class Bacteroidia; order Bacteroidales; family Prolixibacteraceae; genus CAINVV01. The sequence continues at coordinate 23,754 of CAYHQN010000060.1, forward strand.
AAAAGAGACGGTTTATTTTGTTATATGGCTAA
>CAYHQN010000061.1:0-23769 GCA_964358545.1 uncultured Tangfeifania sp.
TAAAATGTGAAAATGTGAAAAACAAAGAAATACCTTAAAATATTAGTTATGGCAGACAACATCAAGCAAAATATAGATGACAATCCTAAACATGAAAAATATTTTTCAGATCATGATTATGACGGGATCAAAGAATTAAATAACCCATCACCCTATTGGGTCCTCCTCCTTTTCCTGGGAACCATTGGCTTTTCACTCTTTTATGCTGTCCGCTATTTTGGTTATCCTGACAATGGAAGGGACCAGTACAGCGAGTACAACAAGCAGATGGCGATGGCCGGAAAGCAGGCAAACCAAAATCCTTCACAACAAACAGGGGTTTTTGTTATGGACAAAGCGCAAATGGATGCAGGAGCTAAACTTTTCACAGAGAAAGGTTGTATAGCCTGTCATGGCGCCAAGGGTGAAGGAAATGCCATCGGTACGAACATAACCGATAAATTCTGGATTCATGGATGCAAACCCACAGATCTGCAAAAGGTGATAACAGACGGCGTTCCTGAAAAAGGGATGACACCATTCAAAAGTATGATGACCGAAGCCCAGATAAAGAGTGTTGTTGCCTATATTTTAGGTACCTTAGTAGGATCGAATCCTCCAAATGCAAAAGCGCCGCAAGGAGTAGAGTGTAAATAACCTTCATGGACAAACTAAGCGATCAGGATTTTCGGGACCGTCCGAACAACATTGACGCTTCCGGGCAGCGAAAGTGGATCAATGCCAAAAAACCTCAGGGCAAATGGTACCTGCGAAGGAATTTTGTCGGGTATGCCTTGCTGACTTTCTTGGTAATCGCCCCCTTTCTCAAAGTGAACGGGCATCCTTTTATGCTTCTGGACATTCTCAACCGGAAATTTTTCCTTTTCGGTCTGATGGTCTTTGCAGAGGACACCTACATTCTCGCCTTGGTAATGGCGGTCACTGTGGTTTCCATCGTGCTTTTCACGGTAGTTTTCGGCCGTGTTTGGTGTGGGTGGGCCTGTCCGCAGACACTTTTCCTGGAACTTATTTACCGCAAAATTGAATTCCTTTTTGACGGTAACGGAAGAAATAGCAAGAGAAGAAGAGTCCCCTCTGACACCTCCCAAATTCGGACATTGGTCAAACACACCATTTTTATCCTTATCTCTATCTTTTTTACCAATGTGTTTCTGATGTGGTTCATCGGACCGAAGCAGCTGTTTGAAATCGTTACAGAGCCTGTTGGAATGCATCTGGCAGGATTCTCCATTATGCTTGCACTATCTGGCTTCTACTATTGGATCTATGCCCATTTCAGGGAGCAGGTTTGCACGCTATTTTGCCCCTACGGTAGGTTGCAGGGGGTTTTGCTCGACAACAACTCCATTTCTGTGATCTATGATTACAAAAGGGGAGAGCCCCGAAATTCAAAGGTTACAGAAGGAGGCGATTGCATCAACTGCCGGCAATGCGTCTCAGTCTGTCCTACCGGGATAGATATCCGGGATGGTTCCCAACTCGAATGCATTCATTGCGCTGCCTGCATCGATGAATGCAACCTGGTGATGAAAAAAATCAACAAACCTTATAACCTCATTCGTTACGATTCGGTACAGGGGGTTGAAAATGGCAAACGAAAACTAGTTAATGCCAGGTCGGTCGCCTATACTGCTGTGTTGGTTGTACTGATGGTGATCCTGGCCGTCACGGTAGGAAAAAGAACAACCATCGATGTTACCTTGTGGCGTGCGCAAGGAACTCTTTACCAACAACTTGACAGCGAAATTTATTCCAATATTTACCAGATCATGTTTCTGAACAAAGGGAATGAACCGCTCGAATTGACGCTACGGTTACTAAATATTCCCAACGGTGAAATCTCCATAGCAGATGGAAAGGTTGTATTGCCACCCGGAGGAAAGATGAAGGAGGCGTTGATCATTAAACTGAAAAAGAGCGTTTTAACCGGAAAAGAAACCGAATGCAAAATTGGTTTGTTCAGCGGTGAAGAACTTAAAGAGACGGTAACCACTAATTTCCTGGGACCATAACAAGAAAATTACAAATTACAAATTACAAATGAAGGTGAAGCTCAACTGGGGCAATGGTCTCATTATTTTTTTCCTGATTTTTTTTATCTGGGTATTTAGTTTTGTCTTTTTTGCGATGCGACAAAACAATGACCTTGTATCGGATGATTATTACCAGAAAGGCGCCAAATACACCGATCAGATCAACATCAACCAAAGGTCGCTTACTTACCAGGATAGCATTCAAATCAGCAAGTCTGCCAATCAGGTGCAAATAGTTCTGAGCAAAGGACTGGTTTCATCCGGCGGTTCGGTATTCGTGTACTTTTTTAGGTCGTCAGATAAAAGAAAGGATCTGCGGCTAGTGTTCAAAGCTGCAGAATCTCCCTTCCTGATTGCAAGCAAAAAGCTTGTTCATGGCAGGTACCAGGTGTACCTGATGTGGAACTGTAAGAATGAGAAATTCAGTGTGGTGAAAGTTTTGGATGTAGATTGAATAACACTTCAATATAAAAAACCACAAAGTGGTTAAATGTGAATAGCCACCGGTGAAACCGGTGGTAAAGCAGGAAGGAATTATCAGAACCCGAAAAGGGTTCAACATATTGAAATTCAAGTCCATTGAACCCTTTCGGGGTTCGGGTTTTTTGCGCTATTTTTTCCACCGGTTTCACCGGTGGCTATTCAAATTTAATCCTTTCAGGATTTTTTGGAAGAAACAAATTGATTTAAAATGAACAAATGACAATCCTGATTACCGCCTTCGTCCTTGGCCTGATGGGCAGCCTTCACTGTGTTGGCATGTGCGGCCCCATTGCCTTGAGTTTGCCGCTTCGGGGCAATACAGTCATTCAGAAAATCTGGGGCAGCACACTCTGGAGCCTTGGCCGGGTGGTAACCTACAGCCTTATGGGGGCGCTCTTCGGACTGATAGGCGCCGGATTTAAAATGTTGGGATATCAACAGATTATTTCCATAGCCATTGGTGTAGGGATGATTCTTTCCGTCATCCTGCCATCGCTCTTTAAGAAATTCTCTTTTGGCGCTTTGCCTTCCATCTTTAACCCCATCCGAAAAGGGATGCAGCGGTTGTTACAGGAAAAAAACAACCGGGCGCTCTTTCTGATTGGAATATTCAATGGACTGTTACCTTGCGGATTGGTCTATTTTGCCATAGCCGGGGCCATTGCAAGCGCCGATCTGTTGTTAGCCATAGGATACATGGCCCTTTTCGGACTTGGCACGCTGCCCATGCTGCTATTGATCTCCCTGCTGGGGAATGTCATTAGTCGGAGCCTCCGTAACCAGATCAACAAAGTCATACCTATTGTCATTGTATTAATCGGAATGATATTTATCCTCAGAGGATTGAGCTTAGGAATTCCCTATTTGAGTCCGCCAAAAGAGAAACTCACCCCCACGGTTCAAATGAATATGGGAAAATCCAGTGACACCAAAGAAATCCAACATTCTTGTTGTCAAAAAGATACACTAAAAGTGCAGTAAAAGCTTCCTGCTGAAAAACCAAACATTCTATGTCGTCCGATAACCAATGCGTTCACTGTGGCTCCGATTGCGGGAAAGTACCTGTTGTAGTTGGGAAAAATCAATTTTGCTGCAATGGCTGTAGTCTTGTGTATGGAATTCTGCATGAAAACAAGCTGACACAATACTATACACTGGAAAAGACTCCGGGCATCAAGCTTGAAGATTTGTTTTACGACAGCAAATACGCTTTTCTGGATAAGGAGGAGGTAAAATCCAAACTGTTTGAATTTCACGAAGGGAACATTGCCAAGGTGACACTCTACATTCCGGTTATCCACTGCATCTCCTGTATCTGGCTGCTGGAACACCTGAATAAAATCAATCCGGGAATCCTCAACTCAACTGTCAATTTCATTTCGAAGAAGGTCACAATCACCTTTAATTCTGATGAAATCACCCTGCGTCAACTGGTAGAACTATTGGTGGCTATTCATTATATCCCGGATATTTCGCAGCAGACGCTCGAGAAAAAGCAGGAAGCTGCCGGAGATAAGTCCCTTTTGTACAAAATTGGGGTAGCCGGATTTGTCTTTGGCAATGTGATGCTTTACAGCCTTCCCGAATACCTCAACCACAAACCTTTGGGAGAATCGTTGGGAACCTTCCTCTATTTCATGAGCTATGCCTTGCTGATCCCACTTGTTTTTTACAGTGGCAGCGACTACCTGATTTCAGCCTGGCAGAGCCTTAAACGGGGAATTGTCAACATCAATCTTCCTATCGCACTGGGAATTATCGCGCTTTTTACGGTGACGACTTTTGATGTATTTACATTGAAGGGGCCGGGTTATTCCGACTCGCTGGCGGGCTTTCTTTTCTTTTTGCTTTTGGGCCGATGGTACCAAAGCAAGAGTTACCAGGCGCTTGCCTTTGACCGCGACTACAAATCCTATTTCCCGGTAGCTGTAAGCAAGATGGTGAACAACCTCGAACAGAGCACCTTATTGGAGGAGATCGCTGTCGGTGACGAGCTATTGATCCGGAACAAAGAACTAATTCCGGCCGATGCGATCCTGGTAAGTGGTACAGCCCTGATCGACTATAGCTTCGTTACCGGTGAATCCACAACCATCCGAAAAAGCGTTGGGGAATTTATCTATGCGGGAGGACGGCAGACGGGTGGCGCAATTACAGTCAAAGTGGAGAAAACTGTCAAACAGAGCCACCTCACCCAGCTCTGGAACCAGGAGGAGGAGAAATCAAATGCCGCCAAATCTTTTGTCAACCTGACCGACCGGCTAAGCGTCGCCTTTACCATTGTCATCCTGGTACTTGCAATGCTTGGTTTTTCGTGGTGGATATGGAAAGATTCGCTTGAAACTGCGCTGAAGGTATTCACCTCAGTATTAATCGTTGCCTGTCCATGCGCCCTATCCATGTCACTTCCCTTCACGCTGGGCACTGCCATGCGCATCTTCGGCAAAAAAGGGATCTACCTGAAGAATACAACGGTCATAGAGAAGCTGGTGAAGATCGACACCATCGTCTTCGACAAAACAGGCACCATCACCAAGCCTGATGCCAACAAAATTGAATTCGTTGGAGATAAATTAACCGGGGATGATATCGCAGCTGTCTATTCCATTGCCAGGCAATCCACCCACCCCCTGAGCAATGCCATCGCCCGCAATTTCCAGTCGATAGAGCCCATGGAGACAGAAGGTTTCGTCGAAATCCCCGGCAGGGGAATTTTCGGAAAAGTGCAGAACCGAAGCTGCAAAATGGGTTCGGTGGAATATATCACCGGAACGGCTGGTAATTCACACAAGTACGCTTCCAATGTCTACCTGTCAATCGATGAGAAAATTAATGGATATTTCACCATCCAAAATCAGTACCGCGAAGGATTTGACAGCCTGATGCAAGAACTGACGGGCCATTTCGATATATACCTCCTGTCGGGCGATAACGATTCTGAACGGGAGAAACTGTCGCACTATTTTGAACCGTCAAAAATGTATTTTAACCAGAAGGCGCAGGAGAAGATGGATTTCATCCGAAACTTGCAGCAAAAAGGGAAAAATGTACTGATGACCGGCGACGGGCTCAACGATGCCGGAGCCTTCCTTCAAAGTGAAGTAGCCCTCTCCATTGCCGATGACATTTACCACTTCTCCCCTGCCGGAGATGCCATTGTGGAGGCATCCAAACTGGGGCAGCTCTATCGTTTCATCCTGTTCGCACGTCAATCGCTATCGATCGTCCGTATCAGCTTTGCCATCTCTTTCATGTACAACCTGGTCGGACTGTCTTATGCCCTATCGGGAGAACTCTCCCCGGTGGTTGCGGCTATTCTGATGCCCGTCAGCTCAGTTTCGGTGGTCGCTTTTGCTACCTTTGCCACCACCTGGAAGGCAAGGAGGGCATTATAGGATATAGGATTGTGCAACCGGAAGCATTGGCAGTAAAGGTGAGAGAGGAGCATTTTGCAGCAGTTCTGACTATGATTAAACCAGAATACAAATACTCCGCATTTACCGAAAAGATTATCGGTTGCGCGATGCGTGTTCACTCTGCCTTGGGTAATGGTTTTCAGGAAGTCATCTACCAAAGGGCCCTGTTAATTGAAATGGCGGACAATGGTTTAAACTTTAGAAGAGAACATGAAATGCCCATTTATTATAAAAATCATCTGGTCGGAACCCGGAGGGTTGATTTTCTTGTTGCAGAATTAATCTCTGTTGAGATAAAAGCGGTAACAGCGTTGGAAGATGTCCATCTTGCCCAGGCTATCAATTATCTGGAAGCATACAATCTGGAAGTTGGGTTACTGATCAACTTTGGGGCAAGAAGCTTGCAGTATAAACGGTTAGTGAATAACAAAGCACCTGTAATTGTATTTAAACCGTTGGCAGAAAAAACTAATACCGATAAAGAAGAGTTTTCTTCATCTTCATCCTCCTCATTAAACAGAGTTGCCGATCCGGGAATGCCTTATACATCCCTGGAAGAGTGAATCTTCCAATAATATTAATTGTCCAAAGCACAAATGAGCAACTTCATACTATTCAAATTCAGACGCTTATAATATATCATGCATACCAACCGTCGCAAATTTATCTCCACCTCCCTGACCGGCGGACTTGGCTACCTTTACATGATGCATTTTGTCTCCATACTGACAAATGCCGGGGTATACCACGAATTCAAGGGAGACAACAAAGAACTGCCGCTGGAGTGCAAAACTTCATCCCCTTCGATCGAAGAGGTGGTCATCAAAGTACCGACGGGACCGGGTTCGGGAGTCAATGTTGATCCGGATTACCTGAAGAAATACAAGGTTGTAACAGACTGACAATAATTTAATTTTGGATTTTGGAATACACCACATTAGACACAATAGAACACAATAGAACACAATAGGAACTAATGTGACCTATGTGCCTGATGTGGTTTAATCTTTATACAACATGAAACGAAGACACTTTCTTACAAACAGCGTTTTGGCAGGGATCTCTGTTGCCACCTTGCCCCTGACCTCCTGTCGCTTTTCTCCGCAAAGCGGAAACAGCGATAAAAAAACATTGGAAAACCTGGATGAATTAACAATTTTTGAATTGCAGGAAAAGGTTAAATCAGGAGTACTCACTTACGTCGGACTTACCCAAATCTATCTGAAACGAATTCAGGAAATAGACAAATCCGGTCCGGGATTGAATACCGTCATCGAATTGAATCCGGATGCTTTGGCCATCGCTGAAACCATGGACCGCGAGTTCAAAGCAGGCAAATGGCGGGGGCCCATGCATGGAATTCCCATTCTGATCAAGGACAACATCGACAGCGGCGATAAAATGCAGACAACTGCCGGATCGCTGGCGATGGTGGGTAATGTGGCCAAAGAGGATGCCTTCGTGCTGAAAAAACTCAGGGAATCAGGTGCTGTTCTTTTGGGCAAGACCAATCTCAGTGAATGGGCCAACTTCAGGTCCACACGTTCGACCAGTGGCTGGAGCAGTCGTGGTGGCCAGACCAAAAACCCATACATTCTTGATCGCTCCCCCTGCGGATCAAGTTCTGGTTCAGGGGCCGCGGTATCGGCCAATCTTTGTGCCGTAGCTGTTGGCACCGAAACTGATGGCTCCATCGCCTGTCCGGCCTCCATGAACGGAGTAGTTGGCATCAAACCAACGATTGGATTGGTGAGCCGCACCGGAATCATTCCCATTTCGGCCACCCAGGACACTTCTGGTCCTTTGGCACGAACCGTTACCGATGCAGCTATCTTGCTCAATGCAATGACAGGTATGGATCCAAAGGATGAATCCACCGTTAGGAACAAATTTCAACCCGTCGATTACACCAAATATCTGGATGCAAACAGTTTGAAAGGGAAAAGAATAGGCGTCGAAAAATCCTTTCTCAAACACCACGAAGGAATCGACAAAATCCTGAAAGAGGCGCTGGCGCAGATGGAACAGGCTGGCGCCACCATTGTGGAGGTCGAGTTTATGGCCAAAACCGCTGAATTTGGGAAAGCCGAATTTGAGCGGTTGGAGTTCGAATTCAAAGACGGCCTAAACAAATACCTCGCAACTGCCAATGCCAAAGTGAAGTCGCTGAAGCAGGTCATTGAGTTCAACAAGCAAAACGAACCAACAGCCATGCCCTGGTTCAAACAGGAGATCCTGGAGAGCTCCGAAAAAAAGGGTGATTTAACCAGTAAAGAGTATATTGCCGGTAATCTTAAGATGGATAAACTGAAATCCTTTATCAATGAGTTGTTTATCACAAATGACCTGGATGCTTTGTGCGGACCGGCAACCGGAACTCCCTGGTGCAACGATGTCATCAACGGAGATCACTGGACAGGTTATGGGGCCTACACGCCGGCTGCCATTGTAGGTTATCCCTCCATCACTGTTCCGATGGGTTTTCTGAGCGGCCTTCCGGTCGGATTGGCTTTTATAGGACAAGTATTTAATGAACAAGCACTAATTGCCATCGGATACGCTTACGAACAAAAATCGAAGAACAGGAGAGCGCCGCAGTTTTTGAGTACCCTGAAGGTTTAGGGATTCAATTCAAATTGTCAAACTGACCAGAAAGACGGAGCGACGGAATGACGGAAGAAGAACCGGACCCTGAGCGAAGTCGAAGGCTTAAAGGGCCGAAGGGGAAAATGTGAAAATGTGAAAATTAGCGCTGAGAAATGAGCATAGTATGAAAGAAATGGGGCCGAATGAAATATTCGACCCCAAAACTACATGTTCAGCATCTGTTAGTCAACTTGGATTCTCGTTCAACGCCTGTATTGGTCAACTCCTTCCTTTTCTTTAGTAACCTGGATTCTGTGTGATATTCGGATTCGCGATCCTTTCGAATTCAGGAATGGGCCAGTAACGTTGTCTGGACGTAAATGTGCACATGGTAGATTTCTGCAAAACGGAAACAGGTAGAGTTGGCAAAATATCCTTCATCGCATTCCACCTTTGCAAGTCGTAATAACGTATAGCACCTTCTTCGGCAAACTCCGTCCTGCGCTCATATTGAATGGCCGCTGAAATGGCACTTTTTGACTGGGCTGTAGAAGCTGGCAGGAATCTGGTTCGTACAGCGTTGAGCGCAGTTAACGCATCTGACAGACGACCTGTTTCGTTCAGCGCTTCTGCATACATAAGCAAAACTTCCGGGAAACGCATCAATATGACATCTTGTGTCAGAATCTCACCAACCTTAAGTGGCCGCTCATACAAGATATAGTATGGAGTATATTTCTTCCATGCAAAATAGGTCGGATTGGTTTTTAAAAAATCCTTTACCGGATAAGCCGCCATCGTATCCAAAGAATTTTTGTTGGCGATGGTATACATCAAACGGGCATCCCTGTTTTTGAAGGGATTGGCCGGATTGTATTTTGGATTGGCGCCCGAAGTATCATAGGTTGTTCCGTCATCAAACTGAAAAGCGTTAAAAAGGTTCGGACGGGCACAAGTAGTGGTAGAAACCAATCCCCCCATGTATGGGAAACTAAGTGAGGCAGAAGTACTGTAGCGAGCGCTCAACATCACCTCCTTGTTGTCTGTCGGAACAAGAACATCCGATTCTGCAGTATTCTTCACTGTATTTCCATCAAACATTGATTTGAATTGTCTCTTGGTTACTAAAGCAAAATTCGGATCTGCCGTAACCTTAAAATTATCTTCAAACAATTTGATAATACCTGCATAATCGGGAGTTCCATAATCCATTATCTTATATCTCATAGCCAATGCAGCGGCGGTACCACTTACAATATGTCCACTGTTATAGGATGTTTTGGGAAGAATTTTAATGGCATTCGTTAAATCATTGACCATCGAGTCTTTGATGATGATCCTGGAAATACGGGTGAATTTTAGAATCTCATCTCTTTGTGCTTCGGGTTTAAGTGTTAAAACTGCATCTCCAAAAACATTGGTAATAAAGAAGTACTCATATGCCCTAAGCACCTTTGCTTCAGCTATGTATTGAGCTTTTTTAGTTGCGTCAACCACATTTGTAGGAGATACCATGGCAATGAAATTATTTGCCTTGTAAATAGCTTCATAGGTATTTGAGTACATAACGTTAAGGTCACCTGTCATGTTGTTGTTTAACGTATTTTGAAGGAACGATTGCCATGATGGATGATCAGTGTACCCATCATCAGTTATCCCTGGAAAATTATCCAACTCCCTCATTCCATTGTTGGTAACCATGTATAGTCCTGCATAGCACGCCGCTAAACCACTTTGAATCGTTGGTTCATCTTGAAAGTAGGTGGCCGCCGGTACTTGAGTCAGGGGCTGAAGATCGAAGTAGCCGTTGCACGACATGAGACCAAATGCCAATGTCAGAAAAACGATCGTTTTATTAAATATATTTTTCATTGTAGTGTTTTTTTAATTACTAAATATTAGAACTTTAGACTTACCCCCATTGAAAGTATCTTGTTTTGTGGGTAACGAAGGAATTGGCTTTGAAACGCCCTGGCTGCTGTACCTTCATTATAAACGCCTGTTTGACGTTCCGGGTCACCCGGGAATTTAGTAAAGGTTAATAAATTATCGCCTGAGAAATATATCCTTAATGTCTGAACACCAAATTTCTGAAAGTTGAAGGTGTAGCCTACATTGATATTTTTCAAACGAACGTATGAACCATCTACGAGGTTGAAAGTGTTTCTCCCCAAGTTGTCATCCTGTACTAGTGGATTATACCAAACCCCTGTACCCCCACTACCAAATGCCAACATCGGCAGCTTAGTGGAATGGTTTGTTGGTGTCCAGGCGTCTCTCCACATGGTTGACGGAGGAGCTGTATTACCCTCAAATGGTATCCAACCTGCACCTTGAAGGTAATGCTTAACACCGTAAACACCGTAGAAAGAACATGTGACATCAAGCCCTTTCCATGATGCTGTTAGGGTCAGGCCAGATTCAAACTTAGGATACATTCCCTGTACTACCACTCTGTCACCATCCCTGTTGACAATTCCATCAGGTCCACCAACCCCCATGCCATAGTTTGCAGCGGTTGAAGGTCCATGAATGTCCCTGATTATCATTGTTCCTGCTGGAAGGGTATATGGTGTTCCACTCCCTAACTTAACAACTTCAGGTGACTGACGGATTCCATCAAAGATGTTGAGGAAGAATGTACCATACTCATAACCGGGAGCATACAGTTGCATTCCCCACGGACCCGGAGTCGGATAGGTTAGCACCTTGTTCCTATTTGCCTGAATGGACCAGTTGGCCCCATAATTAAAGTCATTTACATGTCCCTTATATCCGACAACTAACTCGAAACCTTTATTTTGCATGGATCCAAGGGCTTGCACCTGAGTACCAAAACCTGAAGAGTAGGGAAGTTTTGCGTCAGGAACCAAAATATTAACGGTTTTCTTGTAGTAGTAGTCAAAGTTTATGGTTAAACTGTTTTTGAACAAAGAAAGGTCGGTGCCAAGATTCGTTGAATAGGTTGTTTCCCATGAAAGATTGGGGTCAACTAATTTGTGTGTAGCAAAACCCTGCGTCGGACTTGATTTATCGAAGGCATACATAGGCTGTGCACCCCATGCCGACCCAGGAATTGCAGCTGATGATAATACCTTCTGGTAGAGGTAATTGTCGCCAACGCTTTGGTTCCCCAAGACACCGAAGGATCCACGAAACTTAAGGTCGCTCATCCAGGAAATCTCTGGCATAAACGATTCTTTGAGGGGACGCCATGCCAAAGAAGCAGAAGGGAAGATACCCCAACGCTTTTGGGGAGAAAATCGGGAGGAACCATCGGCACGGGCATTAATCTCCAGCAAATATTTTTCCTTGTAGTCGTAGTTGAGGCGGCCAAAGAATGACATCAATGCCAGCTCTTGCGCATTACCTTGTGTAAATTGATTCGAGTTATTTACCCCGGCATCAATTTGCTGGGCGACACTTGTAAGGAAGTCCTGCCTCCGGGCAGAAAAGAAATCGTTTCTGGTGTACTCCATTTGGTAACCGGCCATGCCAGAAACCTGGTGGTTTCCCAATTTTTTTTGAAAGTTAAGTGTGGAGTATAAGATGGGGTTTATCATCCTTCTGTTTGCATCGCTGACTCCAAGATCTCCACCTACACCCCAGGGCTGGGCACGTGGGGGCAAAGTACCATCCCAATAGTATTGTAATGTCTTACCCGCGAATGAGTGCATATTGTCTTCGTCTGTGTTAAAACCTCCTCTTGTTTCCCAAGTTAGCCAATCAGTAAAGGATACCTTTAAAAACGCAGAAGTTTCCAATCGCAGATCCCTTTCGGTTACCGGTGTGTTTTCAATCGTTGCGAATGGATTTCCACTTGGGGTTTCAATGGTGCGGAATGCATTAATAACATAGCTGCCATCCGCCAATTTTGGCCCATAGGTGGGTGCCTGGTTAATAGCCTGATTCAATATGTCCCTTGAGGATGAGAATTGTATAACAGATTCTGAGCCTGCCGGAGCTTTAACACTTCCGCCGGCCCCCTTTCTGTCGCTATACAACGCTCTTGCCGAGATGCCTACTTGTACTCTGTCAGAAAGTTTCGAGGTTATATTTAATTGGAGTGTATATTTCTTATAGCCAAATCCCGGCATCGTACCAGGTTGGTTGATAACACCCAGCGAAATGTTGTGGGATGAATTTTTGTTACCTCCTGAAATATTAATGTTATGATTTTGTCCAACCACTGTATTGAATAATGCGTTTGCCCAATCCGTATTGGGATACCTTGGGTCACCGTTTGCATTTTTGTACTTATCAATATCGGTTTGGCTATACAGATTTGCGACATTGGGGCCGTACCTGTTCATTTTTGCCTGGTTGTACATTCCCATGTATTCAGCAGAATTGGTAATCAAGTCAGGCATTCTTGTCGGAGAATAAACTCCGACGCTTCCATCGTAGGTAATAACTTCTTTGCCCTCTTTCCCTTGTTTGGTGGTAATGAGAATTACCCCGCCGGCAGCCCGTGAACCATAAATTGCACATGAGGCTGCATCCTTAAGAGCAGTGACCGACTCGACGGCCGTTGGGTTAATAGCAGTCATATTCGCAACAGGGATTCCGTCAACGATAATCAATGGAGAAAGATTACCTCCAAAAGATCCACGACCTCTGAGCACTAAATTTACATCTTCATTTCCCGGTTCACCGGTACTTTGAATAACTGAGAGCCCGGCTAATTGTCCTTGAAGCATTCCCGCAAGATTGCTAATCTTCAAGTTGTTCAACGCTTTTCCTGAAACCACCGACAAGGCTGCGGAAAGATTCACTTTTTTCTGTGTGCCATAACCAACCGCTACAACTTCTTCAATTCTAACTACATCTTCTGCCAGGGAAACGTAGATCGTCGTTTTACCACCCACCTCAACTTCCTGCGTTTTCATTCCCATGAATGAAAATTGCAAGACGGAATTTTCCGGAACATTAAATATGGTATAGTTACCGTTGCTATCCGATACAGTCCCATTGGTAGTACCTTTCAATACCACCGAAACGCCCGGAATTGACAGCCCGTTGGCATCGGTTACTTTACCTGTAACAGATTTCTTCTTTGGCTCAACAGATAATACAGACTCCGCCTTTCGAATAACGATCTGTCTGTCATAGACGTCATAAGTCACTTTTTCTTCTTTCAAGATTTGCTCCAAAATCGTTTCAATAGTAACACCAGTTAGTTGAACATCAACTTTTTTGTCCAAATTCAAATCCTCTTTTTTGTAGAGAAATACAAAATCACTGTGTTCTTCTACATACCCCATTACTTCCAGAATGGTTCTGTTGTTTAGGTTGACATCAAAGAGTTTGGTTTGTGAGTAGCTTTTCGCCGAAACAGAAAAGCACAGCCCTAAAACAAGGAAAAATGTTATTCTCATGATTCGTAGAAATTTTTTAAGATTTTCCCCATCGGAAAAATCCGGATGCCATTTTTTTTTCATAAATTTGACGTGTGTTAAATGAATACTGTGAAAATTAATTTTGATGGTATTTGTATTAAACCGGCAAATGTTCCCGCATTTTCCGGTTTATTTTATTTGATAATTGCGATCATCCAATTTCTTGAATTTCGTAGAGGAGACTTTTGACATATACTCAAAAACCTCATTCAGACTTTTGTTTAAATCCAGTTTCCCGCTAATTCTTTGTGAACCAACCATCGGGTCTGCATAACGTATCTGGATGTTATAATATCGCTCCAGGCTCTTAAGGACCCTGCACATTTCCAAATCATCAAAACTCAGTAAGCCTTTGGTCCATATGGTGTAATCATTTGCATCCACCGTATATATTTTGGAGTCCTGGGTTGTTTTGTCAAACAATGCCATCTGATTGGGGGTTAGCACCAACTCCTTCTCGAAAATATTACCATGATTCCTACGAATAGAAACGCTTCCATTTTTCAAGACGGTCTGAACAACATTGTCGTCAGGATAAGCAGATACGTTGAATTCGGTACCAAGAACTTTCACTTCAATCGATGTGGTTTTTACCACAAAAGGCATCTCAGCATTTTTGGCAACTTCAAAATAGGCCTCTCCGAAGAGCAAAACTTCCCGTCGTTCCCCTGTAAATCTGGAAGGATAGATCAGTCTGCTGCCTGCATTAAGCCAGACTATGGTATTGTCGCTCAGCGTTACTTTGGAACGGTTTCCAAAAGGAATGATCAACTGATTGTTGGCTATTTTTTCGCTCTCCTTGCTTTGTTTAATCACCGACTCATTGTTCAGGAGTATCCGATCAGGTTTAGAATAATCCAGGGAGGATTCTGTCTTTTTTAATGGGATGCTACTACCTTCAGGAAGTATCAATACCGGTCCCTGAAGCTGGGTAGGAATGCTGGATTCTGCAATCACCCATTTTCTGGTCTGCTTATCCATTTTGAGATAAACCAAAACGCTCCCAATCGAAAAGAACAAGAGTGCAATTGCCGCATATTTAGCCAAACCAATCATAAACTGATGACGATCCCTTTTCGCGTCGATCGATTCGAGTCCACTGACAATCTTTCTGGCCAGTACTTTCTTTTCAGGGTCGCTTAATTTTTCAACAGAATATCCCAGCGCCTTGAACCGTTGTTTGAAGAGGAGTATTTGATCGGCTTCCGTCGGATTCAGCTCCAAATAAGTTTTCCACCATGAATCAATTTCAGGTCCCGGATGGTAAATCCACTTGAAAAACAGGGGGTTCTCTACTAATCTTTCGTAAATATCCATAAGGTCGGATGGTTGTATTTACGATAAGAGCAGGACAATGCGCAAAAAGGGACAAAAAAACTCCTTAAATTTTCATGTTGTGCAACATGCCGAAAAGATTCAGGATTTTAGTCTTGTAGTTTTCGCGGAGATAATGGATAATCCGGTAAACCTGCTTTTTTACAGTATCCGGTTTCATGTTGAGCAAATCACCTATTTCATTGTAATTTAGACCACTGTCAAATTTTAGAAAAAGCAGTTCCCGCTTTTTACTGTCCAGTGTATTTAAAACTTTCTGAAGTGATTCTATCTGTTCATTTTGAGAATCATCCAGGAAACCTTCACTTTCAGCGAAAAAAGAAAGATCAAAAGAATTATACTCGGGGTTAAGGTGTTCCAAACGTTTTTCCTTTTGAACTCTTTTGACAATCGAACGCTTTAGGGATTTGTACAGATAATACTCCAAAAGTTCCGGATCTTTTAGATTGGGCCTGTATCTGTAGAGATCCACAAAAAGATCCTGAATGCAATCTTTCAGCAGTTCCCGATCGGTTGTAATCTTCGAGCCATAAGCGAACAGATGATCGGTAAACTCATTGTAAATCTCTTCAAACGAGTCGCGGTCCCCGTTTTTAAATTTTAACCAGATGAGTTCCCAATAATCCTTATTTCTTGGGACTTTATTCAATGTTGTCCAGTTAGATTAATTTGTACCAGCAAATTTAACAAACCTATTGATTCTGACACGATGGACAAAAATTTAAAGAAGTCGTGAATGAATGGAAGATTAAACAACACAGTTTTTAAGTACCCTGAAGGTTTAAAAAAATTTACTATTTGGAATATAATTTTGCAAATCAAAATATATTCATTAACTTTGACAAATAATATGAAGAACCTATGAGGGTAATAGCACACCGGACGCTGGTGAAATTTTACTCAGGAAGGCCTGATGCCAGAACTGCCATTGAGAACTGGTACACCAAAACCAGTTGTGCTGATTGGCAATTCTTCGCAGACATTAAGAAAGATTTCAATAGTGTCGACAATGTGGGAAACCAACACTATGTGTTTAATTTAAAGGGTAATGAATACCGTTTGGTGGTTGTGATAAAGTTTCAAATAAAGATGGTTTATATCCGATTTATCGGTACTCATAATGAATACAATACAATTGACTGCACAAAAATTTAGGCCATGACGAAAATTGAAAATGAAAGGCAGTATAAAGCCTCATCAGAAAGAATCGAAGAACTTTTGCCATTGGTAAAAGAAGACACTCCTATATACGACAAGAACCTGGTGGAGTTGGAATTACTTTCGAATCTCGTTGCCGATTATGATGAAACCCATTTCCCGATAAAAACACCTACATTATCTGAAGTTTTGAAGCTGAAGATGTATGAAAGAGAGTTGACGCAAGCGAAGTTATCAGAAATCATCGGTGTGAGTCCGTCGCGTGTAAGTGAATACCTTACCGGTAAAAGTGAACCAACATTGAAGGTTGCCCGTGAAATCTGTGTTAAACTGGATATCAGTCCCCGTATCATACTTGGAATCTGATCTTTAAAAAAAAGAAGCCTTTCAGGCAGACAATTTAATTTCTGATGGAGTAATTCACCATCTTTCCGAAAATCCTTCGCAAAAAAATCTATGCCAATATTGATTTTTATTGTAAATTTGCACCTCAATTAAAAAATGACTCCGTAGCTCAGCTGGTAGAGCAGTTGACTCTTAATCAACGGGCCGTGGGTTCGAGCCCCACCGGGGTCACTTTTTTTGAATTCTAAATTGCCCGATAGTATAATGGTAGTACATCAGACTCTGACTCTGAGTGTTTAGGTTCGAATCCTGGTCGGGCAACTTTTACCTCTGCAACCAATTGATTATTTAGAGGTGTCAAATTGGGTGCTAATAACTTGTTGGATTTCTCCAATCCTAAACAAATTTTTTTTGATAAAAAAATTCCCTTCGCCCTTCGGGTTTCCAAAAGACTACGGCATAAATCCGCTTTAACTTTCATTCCATTTCCTTTTGAAAAGGTATTCTAAATCAATATTTGGGTGTTTACGATTAGGGAAATACCGGAATTTGAGAAAAGAATATATAAGATATTTTAATGAAAAAAGGCCTACAGTAGCAATTCAGGGAGAGTCGTCAGTTACTATTACCTAGCTCCATTTGGAATATAGCACCACTTCTGTATGTTTTGGTGTACAAATAAATATCCGGGCAGTCCCTCTATAGTTTTGTGTCGATGGAAATGAGCCGTTAGTCTATGGTTGCCATCAATTGTGACAATAGTACCAACATTGGTTTCTGGGCACACAAATATCGGTGACCATTCAGGAGATAATCTCAAATCAAATTCTTTATCTAACCAGTATTTTACTCGATCTGAATTTTTTACATCGTCAATAATATCAGATAACCGGTAGTTTTTGTCACGGGTGAAGCTCGTAAATGTAGGTTCATTTAAAAGGAAAAGGCGGTTGGTATCAT
The DNA here is from genome assembly GCA_964358545.1 of uncultured Tangfeifania sp. Taxonomy (GTDB): domain Bacteria; phylum Bacteroidota; class Bacteroidia; order Bacteroidales; family Prolixibacteraceae; genus CAINVV01. Next base: position 17,716 of record CAYHQN010000061.1, read on the forward strand.
TCTCTTGCAATTTGATTTGATAACATAGACCTTCTTCAATCGGGCAAAGCGTATCCATTTTATATCCTCCAACTTTTACGTTACCCCCAATTTTATCTTCAAATTGTTTTAGTTGGTGATATTCTATCTGACTGACAATGTTCATCTCTACTTAATTATGATTGAAAATAAAGATAACAAAGATAGAATCATTATGATCTAGATTACAATCAATTGATGGAAATTGATTGATTGTAAACGACAAAATTCTTTTCAGAAAATAACTCAAATTCGGAATCTGGTATAGTATTTTTCCCAATTCCAAGCCTTTCACGTACTTTCAAATAATTGAATTTAGTTCTTCGGCCGATCAATTTTAAACGATTGCTTCACAAAAGATAATTATTCAGGAAGCGGAACTTCATGAACAGCAAATATTAACATTAACTTTGTAACTCAATTAAAGTATGGCTTTAAAATGGCACAGGCAGTTCCCGAACAATAGACAGCTGAGTATAAACAATCCTGGATATATTTCTGCTAAACAGCTCACAATTTGAATATCTAATTTAGCCAATGACAAAAATGAAAAGTATAGCACTTACTGAAAAAACTTTGCTCAATGAGATTTCCCAACTTATTGAACAGAGTCAGCTGCAATTGGTGGCGCAAGCCAATAGTACCCTAACTATGCTTTTTTGGTATATCGGCAATAGGATTAATCGAAGCATACTACAAGACAAACGGGCAGATTACGGTAAGCAAATTGTCGTTACACTGTCACGACAATTAACCGAGATATACGGCAGAAATTTTGAGGAGAAAAACCTACGTAGGATGCTCCAGTTTGCAGAGCAGTTTACCGATAAAGAGATTGTCGTTACACTGTCACGACAATTGAGCTGGTCGCATTTTTTAATATTGTTACCACTCAAAAATCCCGAAAGCAAACTGTTTTATGCTAAATCAGCTGCCACACATGCACTGGGTGTAAGGGATTTACGCAAACATATTGCCGCCAAAACTTTTGAACGAACCACTATCGCCAATTTACAAAACACGAGCAAAAACCCGGCTATTCAAAATAGTTTCAAAGACCCTTACCTTTTAGATTTCTTAGGATTGCAAAACACCTATTTGGAGAAGGATTTAGAAGAGGCCATTCTACGGGAGTTAGAAGCATTTATACTAGAATTAGGTAAAGGCTTCGCCTTTGTAGAACGTCAGAAGAAAATGATAATTGATGGTGAAGATTTTCATCTGGACCTGCTGTTCTACCACCGTGATTTAAAACGGTTGGTAGCCATAGAATTGAAATTGGGAAAATTTGAGGCCAAACATAAAGGTCAGATGGAATTGTATTTAAAATGGTTGGACAGATATGAAAAGAAAGAGGGAGAATTGCCGCCGGTTGGCTTAATACTTTGTGCTGAGAGTCGCAGGGAGCAGATAGAATTATTGGAAATGCACAAAGACGGTATAATGGTTGCTGAATACTGGACAGAGTTACCCTCCAAGAAACAATTTGAAAAAAAGATTCACAGCATTTTAGTAGAAGCCAAAGAAAGGATTGAAAGAAAAAAACTATTGGAATAAATGTATATGATTCTACCCTTCGCCCTTCGGGTTTACAAAAGACTACTGCATAAAGCCGCTTCGCAATTAATTCCGCTTCCGTTTGAAAAGCTATTCAAAATAAAAAATTGGATGTTTATGAGTAGGGGAATGTAAGAATTTGAAAAAAAGGAATATTTAGCCAGTTATATTTGGTTGGATATCATTACTTTTGGTAATGTTATAAACGTTATATATATTGTCATTCGCTACTAGACACACCTGATATCAAATAAAACAAAGATGGAATACTATCAAAAAGATTTTGAACTTGGTTGGTTATGGGGTTCTTTCCATAATGAGCAAGTAAGATTGCTTCCTTTGATAGACAAAACAGAAAGCAACGAATCCAATAGAACTTATGTAAGATCATTTTTTAGTATGATCGAAGGGATAACATACAGAACGCGACAGATTCTGATAGAAAGACATAAAGAAAAGAAAATTGACCTAACTCCGGAACAAATAATTGTACTTTCAGAAATTGCCATTGACCTCAAAGACAATGGAAGTATAAAGAAAAGACAAAAATTCTATGATTTTAGGAGAATGACGCTTTTTACTTATAAAACATATTGTGATCTTTACAATAAGACAGACAATTACAAAAGATTTCTTTCTGACACTAGGTTTAAGGATTTTAATGAGTCCGTTAATATGCGTAATCGTATTACGCACCCAAAAACGGTGATAGACGTATATATAAATGGTAATGATATCCTGACAGTTATGTCAGCAGGTGAATGGTTTCATAGTTTTACAATTGAAATATTCAAGGGAGACTTGATATTTGAGGAATAAAACACTATGCATAAGGCATATAGTAAATAGCGCAAATTAAGACATCTGATTGTTACTACACTGCATTAAACTCTTATGCCCTGACAGATAAACTAAATCGCTGGCACTATTTGCCATATGCCCGACCGTTATGCTTAATGTAAAAAAGATGGAGAAAAATTTCAAGGTCGAAATTACGAAAAGTGCAATAAATCATTCTCTAAACATAAGGGATATACATGTTGAATTTTTGACTAAAAAGGAATTTCTGAACTTGAAAAAGAAAGCTAACAAGGACAAAAAGAATAAATACCATTTTACAATCTTGTCAGGTCAAAATGAGCCACTTCTCTTCACCGAGAAACTTAAAGTCAAACTAATCAAATTCAATAAAGCATTCCTAATTGAAAAATCTATAAAACAGATGCAAGATGCGAATATAAAGAGAGATTATATTCATAAAAAATACTTCTGGATAATATTGATAATTACAGCAATTATAAGCGCATTAATTGGAAAATTTTTAGGCTAAGTAAAAATCTATACAAATGGGAATTTTTATAAAAAAAACTGCATCAACCAATGAAAACATAAATAAATGGTCAATAATCTATAAATCAGAGGTGCCAGAATATATTGATGCAGCAAACAAAATTTATAACAAGGAGTATGATTCTGCGATTACAGATTTAAAAAACCAACTAAAAAATACTTCCCAAATTGATTTTCAAATACTCTCAATGATCCATATTAACCTAATGCAAGCATATTTCAAAAACAGGGATGCACATCTTGAATATTTTGAATTGTCGAATTATCATGCAAAGGAAGCTTTAAAATTCGGGCACAACACAGGACTGGCACCTTTTCGGTTAATTGTTAACCTAGAAAAACAAAATAAATTAAACCAAGCTATTGAAGTTTGCTATATCGTAACGGACGAAAATTACAAATTCTCAATTCATGGTTATAAACAAAAAGAAGAGTTTGTAGAAAGATTGGAAAAACTGAAATTAAGACTTAAAAAAAACGGAGATATTAATAATGCTACTTTGTTTTCTGAAGAAGAAAGGAGAATGACAATAGAAAACTCAATAAGGAATAAATAAATTCAAAATGCAGCCAAATAATAAGGTAATAAGGTTAATTCAATCAACTTTCTCATTCTACTAAGGTTAAAAACCAGAAAATAAGGTTCTACAAATCATGACCCTGCCGGCTATTGCTTCTGAATTACTCTAATAACTTTTGGTTCCATTCCTATAGCTGACACAGAGATCGTTGCACTGCGTTCGGATGAACCGTTGTTTTCCGTGGCAGTGAAGACCACCCGGGTAAACCGCTCACCCTTTACCTCACTTGCTGTAAGCCATGGTTCAGAACATTTCAAAGTCCAGGAAGTATTGGACATAATCATCACCGATGCGGAACTCCCTTCGGCTCCATTGAGCATCATCGTCTCCATTGACAGATTGATCACAGGAGCCGCCTCAAGTTGGGTCACCACAATGGTTTTAGGGACAAGGCCAGGAGAATTTACTGACAGGACCATTTTACGTTTGGTAGCCATCGGATTGGCGGAGGCTGTCAGTGAAATTTTTTTGCCGTAGATACCTGCCTCTTCACTTGGGGTTAGCCAGCCTTCCGTTCCTGAAATGCTCCAGGCGCTGTTGGATTTCAGCTCAAAGGATACCGTGCTGTTGGCCTTTTCACCAACAGAAAGTTCTTTGGCAGAAAGTTTCAGTATTGGTTTTGCAGATGCCTGGAAGACCGAAATGGACTGTTTCCTCCCTTTTGAAGAGACAGTCAACAGAGCGGAACGTGGAATTACTATGTTTTGGGAGGCTGCTACCTTTACAGAATCGACCTTTGAATGAAGCAGGGAATCAACGTAAAGCCATTTTCTTGAGCTTTCAACGATCCAATCATGGTTGGATGAAACCTTAACGACAGCCGTCAGGTCCGCTTTAGCGCCCAGGATCAGGAAGGCTTTCGAGGTCTCCAATCTTGAAATATCAAAATGTCTGGAAGCGAACTCGAAAAAAGAGGGCCACTCCGGGGCGTCGGTATGCCCGCCGTTGTGGTACCTGAAGGCTACTCCCCCATCGATGTACGCTTTGTCGATGACTGGCTTGGGATCGTCCATTACGATACCTTTTTTTCCAAGTAATCGGTACACTGGTGATGCATACAAAGTGGTCAGATACTGTCCGTAAGGATCTGTCCATGAACTGCTGTTGCCACCATTGAGTAACACCGGCCGCGGAGCACACAAGGCAAGTAATGAGTGGGCATCGACCGTCAAATTCTCAATTTTTCTCGGCAGATATTGCCCCGGTACCAACTCTCCTGCCCACTTGAAGAAGTTACCAGCCATCCAGTGGTACTCGTTTTCGCCTGTTGAATTTTCGAGGTCTTGTCCCCAGTGCCTTCGGTTCATCTTGGTACCCAGACTGCCGCCATCGCTTGGGAATCCGATGGCAACCCTGGGCTCATACGCCATGGTAACCAGGGTCGCTTTCCCGTAACGTGAATGTCCGGTGAGTCCGATAATCCGGCTGTTCACCTCTCTGTCGGTCTCAAAATAATCGATCAGTCTGCTCACTCCCCAGCTCCAGGCCACCAGCGTTCCCCAATCGCCGGGTTTGCGCCAGTTCCCCTTGTTCACAAGTCCGATCAGGTAACTTGTCAGTCCGGCTCCGTTATCGGGTTGCAGCGCTCCTAAATTGAATACACAAATGCCCCAGCCATTTGGATTGCAACGATTCCAATAGCTTTCCAGAACATTGCCAAATCCGCCGAAAAGCACCATGACCGGGACCGGCAGTGTTGCCGACGCCGGAGTTCTCAGCGTAGCGGAGATGACAGGCCTGTTCCTGACTTCAGGATAGCGCGAAACATCCAGCGTACCGGTAATCTCTTTCTGGATGTAGGCATCGCTGCCGGTTCCACCCCTTGAGGTAACTACCGACCATGTCACTTTTGGCAAAATGCTGTCGTCCGGAATTTTGCCGTAAAGCTGCTCCTGCAAATCTTTGAAGATTTCGGGCCGCCGCAGGTTCCACCATTCATCCACGGTAGTAATGGTTTTCCCATTCCTCATCTTCAAAAGATTGATGGGACTATAGTTGCCTAGTCTGGCAGAATCCTGTCCGGGGAAGAAACCGGCCGATTTATCCGAATAGTTGTTCCACAGGCCAAAGGCGGATCTGGCAAAGGTATGCTTGGCAGCATCGGTCCAATTTCCTTCCGGATTGTTTTTATCTGAAGGAAAGGCTTCTGCCGGTCTGTTTGGATCCGTTAATTTTGAAGGCAATGCAGGGATCTGAATACCAAGTTGCTGCAACATCCGGTCCCGGTCCATAGCGCTGGTGACATCCTTTGGAGGAAAGGAGGGAAATGTTTTCTGCGCTGAGGCCACTGCCCCGCTGAAAAGGAGTATAATACAAAAAAGTAATGCAACTAAACTCAGCTTCCTTCGACTGTAATTCATGATTTTCGCTGTTATATTTTTCTTCTTGAAATATAAAACCATTCAGGCATTAAGCCACTAAGAGACTGTTTAAAATTAGTCTTTTATCCCGTCGGGCAATGTCATTGAGTTTAGAAAAATTTATGCGACTCTCAACAGATTGCTTCACACTTCGTGCCTCGTGTTCGCAATGACGGATCATTTTTTTG
>CAYHQN010000062.1:0-23581 GCA_964358545.1 uncultured Tangfeifania sp.
TACAGCAAACCGGCAAAAAGGTTTCAGGTAAAGTCACCGACTCATCAGGTGCAACTCTCCCGGGTGTTTCTGTAGTGGTAAAAGGGACTACGACAGGGGTAATAACGGATAACAACGGAAATTACTCGTTGTCTGATATTCCTGAAAATGCGACGTTGCAATTTTCGTTTGTGGGGATGAAGTCGCAGGAAGCACCTGTTGCAGGAAAAACAACTATCAATGTCAAATTTGTTGAAGATGCAATTGGCATTGAAGAAGTGGTAGCCGTGGGCTATGGAGTTCAAAAGAAAATAAATCTGACGGGTTCTATATCAACAGTAAAATTTGACAATGAACTAACTAATCGTCCTATAACAAATGGGACTCAGGCTCTTGGTGGAAAAGTCACAGGGGTTTGGGTAAGTCAGAATTCTGGAAAACCGGGAAGTGACGGAGCTCAATTACGTATAAGAGGTTGGGGGACAATGAATAATTCGAACCCACTAGTGATCATTGATGGCGTTGAAGGCTCTTTTGATCAGTTAACCCCAAGTGACATTGAGAGTATGTCTGTTTTGAAAGATGCCGCCAGTGCTGCTATTTACGGTTCAAAGGCAGCCAATGGTGTTATTCTGATTACCACCAAACAGGGAAAGAACAATGAAAAAATGGAAATCAACCTGTCTTCTTATTTTGGAGTTCAATCATTAGGTAGAAGATATGATGTAATTGACAACAGTGCAGAACACATGAAATTATCTAATGTCGCATTGGCAAATGGAGGATCAAGTCCCGCTTTCCCAACATCCTTAATTTCGGCATTTGAAAATGGCAACGACCCTTACAAGTATCCAAATACAAATTGGTTTAAAGTATTGTTTAAACCGGCGAATATTCAGGAACACAATCTATCAATCAGGGGAGGTTCAGCGCAAACTTCGTCATTCCTTTCTTTCAATTATCTGGATCAGAACGGGATGGTCCCAAATACCAAAAGTAACAGATATGGAATAAGGGCTAATTTGGAATCTAAAATTAATAGTTGGCTAAAAGTAAGTGGTCGAATAAATTACTCCAGGAGGACTTCAGAAGAACCCTATGCCGATATTACTTACGGATCCTTAGGTCGTGTTTTTGATATGCTTAGCGGGGCTGCGCCATATATAGCTCCGTATACAAAAGATGGGCGTTTTGGTTCAGTACAGGCAATAGACAATAATGGCAATCTATTGTACGACAATAGGAATCCATTGATTGACGCTGCAAATGGAAAAACAAAAAAGGATGAAAATTTTGTGTCTGTTAACACATCGGCCGAGATCAAATTCACTGATAATTTGCTGTTAAAAACAACATTGGCGTCTACTGGTAATTGGACTATGGTTGACAAATATAATCAAAGTGTTTTTGGTTATACTGACACTGGCATTGAGACCATTACAAAAAATTTCAACAGGGAAGGTTTAGAAATGAACAGGAGAAGTGTTTCAACTATTGATAATAACCTGTTTACAACATTAAATTACAGCAAAAGATTTGCTAAAATCCATGATTTTTCGACTATTGTTGGGATGCAATTGGAAAACACGATAATTAAAGATCTTTATGCACGTAGGACCAGTCCGCCTAAAGAAGGCCTAACACAAGTAGATGCAGGAACTTTAGGAATACAAGGGAATGGTAATATGTATGGATTGAAGATGTTCTCCTATTTTGGACGCGTTAACTATTCTTTTTCAGATAAATATTTGTTTGAAGCCAATCTAAGGGCCGATGCCTCTTCCCGTTTCCAAAAAGGTTCGAGGTGGGGAATTTTCCCGGGGTTTTCTGCGGGATGGAGAGTCGGGGATGAAAAATTTATTAAAGACATAAATCTGTTTTCAAATCTTAAACTTCGTGGATCCTGGGGTCAGTTAGGAAATCAAAGTATCGCGAAATATTGGCCATATCTTACGGTAATCGATCAAAATAATTCCTTAAGTTATAGCAGTGCCGGAACTTTTGTTCCCGGAGCAGCAGTTACCTCTTTAATAGACCAAAACATTACCTGGGAGACTACTTCAACACTTGATTTTGGCATTGATATTGGATTATTTAAAAGCAGGGTCAATATTGTCGCCGATTATTTTAAGAAAAAAACCTCCAACATTATTGTACAGTTACCTATACCACTCATTTTAGGGGGGATTCAAGCTCCGTATGAAAATGTAGGGGAAATGTTAAACAATGGATTCGAATTTGACATCAATTATGACAATCAGGTTTTGAGCAGAAATAAACTCGGATACAATATTGGTTTTAATGTAACGTACATTGATAATAAGGTTACAAAATTCAGAGGGGATTCACCTGATCAGTTGTACCTAATAAGAGAGGGGTATTCTTACAGAAGCTTATATGGATATAAGGTAGTTGGAATTTACCAGACTGACCAGGAAGCAGCAGATCACATGTATGCCAATAGTTACAAACCTAAGGCTGGAAATTTAAAATTTGAAGACGTGAACAAGGATGGAAAACTAGGATTTGAGGATAAACAGGGTTTGGGCAATACCATCCCAAAATTCATGTTCGGATTAACGCCAAGCTTTAAATATAAAGGATTTGACTTAAGTTTATTATTCCAGGGAATTGCCGGAGTGAATGCTTATACTCAAAATAATTTTACGCATGTGACCTGGGAAAATAGGACCATATCCAAAAAATGGAGAAATGCGTGGACCCCACAGAATACAAATACAGATATACCAAGCATAAAATATGATAATTCATGGGATCAATCGCAATCTTCTTTTTGGGTGCATGATATATCTTTTGTGAAATTGAAGAACATCCAAATAGGATATGCTTGTCCCAGCAATATTTCGTCCCGGTTAGGGCTTCAAAAAATTTATATTTATGCAAATGCCCAGAATGTTTTTACAGTAGTAAACAAAGATTATGAAGGTTATGATCCTGAACGAAACACATTCGATTCAGGAAACAATCTCTATCCGGTTCCAAGAATAATTTCATTTGGTGTTAATCTTAATTTTTAAAACTATGAAACTTACAAATATACTGACAAGTTGTTTGATATTTATCCTTCTTTTAACATCGAATAGTTGTGCTGATAAATATCTTAATTTTTTCCCGGAAGATAAAATTACTTCGGCGAATTTTCCTCAAGATGAAAAGGATATCAAACTATTGCTCAATGGGGTTTATGCTCTGCTTCGTGAAACTTCCATATATGACCAGGGGTTATTTGGTTTCGGTTTATTAGATGGAGCTACCCCTAATGCGTTTAATTGGGGGAATACTTCTATAACAAAAATTGGGAATGGTACACTTTCGTCAGGTGATGGAAATATTGTGACTTTCCGGTGGACCAGGTGTTACAGTATAATTTTTCGTGCGAATTATTTGCTAAAAGCAATTGATAAAGTGACGCTAAGTGATGATTTAAAAGATATTTATACAGGTGAAGCTCATTTTCTTCGCGGTGTAGCTTATTCGTTATTAGTTGAATCGTATGGAGGTGTTCCAATTATTGAATCTACTCTTACGACAGAAGAGGCAAGAAATATTCCCCGGGCTAAGGCTGAGGAAACATGGGCTATGGCAATCTCTGATTATGATGTCGCAATTGCCAAGCTCAAAGTGGATGCACCATCAGTTGGAAGAGCTACGAAAGGAGCTGCTCTGGGAATGAAAATGAGGGCATATTTATACCAGGGGAAATATGATAAAGTGCTTGAAGTAATTACACAGATTGATGCGCTGAATAAATATATATTGTTCCCCAGTTACGCAGGATTATTTAGACTTGAGAACGAAAATAACAAAGAAGTACTTTTTGATGTTCAATACATGTCAGGCGAAAATTCTCAGGGGTCATTTGTTGACCAGTATTGTGGTACAGGAACGGGAAGTTTTACACGCGGAAGTCGTTATGTACCTACAGATAACTTGGTTGCTGCCTATGAAACAATAGATGGTTCTCCTGTCGATCCGGCTAAACCTTATGAGAACCGTGATCCGCGATTGAAATTTTCAATTGTAACTCCCGGTGACTACATTCTTGGATATCGATTCCCAAATTATATTTATCCTGGCGGTGCATTCAACCATCCCGGGAATAGGCTTAAGCATTTGTCAGTAAGGAAATACCGAATTGAACCAGAAGCTGCATTACCTCCATCAGGACAGTCATCGTTGAACAATATTGTACTGAGATATGCAGACGTGATATTGTCGAAAGCTGAGGCGATAATCGAAACAAATGGGAATGTAGATCAGGCAGTTGCCTTAATAAACCGAATCAGAACAGAACGTACGGATGTGAAAATAACTTTGTTGCCGATGGGATTAACCCGTGAAGTTGCACGTCAAAAACTCAGGAATGAAAGGAGAGTCGAATTTGCTCTTGAGGGACTTTATTGGGCCGATATTAAAAGATGGAAAATTAGTAAAGATCTCTATCCCCTTGTTATTAAAGATCATACTGGCAGTTTGATTGAAACTAAATTCCCGAATGGATATCTGGATTATTATAACTTGTTACCGATTCCAAATAGTGAGCTTTCATTAAATAAAAGTCTTACTCAAAATCCTGGTTGGTGATTCTTTTTCTTAAATTATCAGTATAGTTAGTACAATGCTAAAAACTACTCAATAGTTAATAGATATGGCTGTCCACCTCTCTTCAGGTGGGCAGCTATATATTCTCTCGTAATTGTAATTTATATTCTATAGAGAGGGCTTCGTGAATTTTCTTACTAAGGAATCTGTTCAGTAAGTAGGCAAATCGATATACGGCTTCGCTCAAACAATATCCAGCTATATGTTAAATAACGCAAATTGTTCTTTATTCCTTATTAAGAGTAGAACATCTTTAATAGGATTAAGTTTCTTCGGTTTGTTATCATTATACGGGGAATCATTAGCGGCTAAAAAACCTAACATTGTATTCATTCTTGCTGACGATTTGGGTTATGCCGATTTGAGTTGCTATGGTGCCTCTGAGATCAAGACTCCGAATTTAGACAGAATGGCAAATGAAGGAGTGCGGTTTACAAATTTTTATACGCCGGCATGTGTTTGCACTCCATCCAGAGCTAGTTTAATGACTGGATGCTACCCAAAACGAGTTGGATTGCATGTTGCAGTTCTACCACCGAATACTCATAGCGGCCTAAATCCCAACGAAATAACAATTGCAGAACTGTTAAAAAAAGAAGGTTATACCACAGGCTGCATTGGCAAATGGCATCTTGGAATATTGCCTGAAGTTATGCCTAATGCACAGGGATTCGACTATTATTATGGGATGCCAGGTCCCAATCATGGCATTTCTGATCTATTCCGAAACGATACCATACTAAAAAAGAACAGTGAAGTAGAATACGATCAGATAACATTAAATTATACACAAGAAGCAATTTCATTTATCAGAAAAAATAAAGCAAAACCCTTTTTCTTGTACATGGCCCATAATGCGATACATATTCCGTTATTTGCTTCAAAAGGCTTTCGCAGGCACGAAGGTACATATGGATTATATCGTGACATGACTGAAGAACTGGACTGGAGCTGTGGTGAAATACTAAAAGGACTGAAAGATGCCGGGATCCTTAATAATACCATTGTAATATTTACTTCTGATAATGGACCATCAGGAGTAGCAGCTACTCCATTGCACGGAGGGAAAGGCAGTACATGGGAAGGGGGCTTTAGGGAACCGCTTATTGTTCGCTGGCCTGACCGAATCCCTGCAGGTAGCGTTTGTCATGAAATGGCTACAATGATGGACTTTCTTCCAACATTATCAGGGATCACCGGCGCACACATCCCAACCGACCGTAAAATTGACGGGTATGATATTCTTCCGCTTATGACAGATAAAAGTGCCAAGTCTCATTATTCCTTTCTTTGTTATTATGGCCGCGATGGCGAGCTTGCTGCAATACGGAAGGGGAAATGGAAACTTCACCTGCTTGAACCGAGTGAAAAATGGGCAGGCAAGCAACCAGTAGTTGAAGCGCTGCTCAATACGAAACCTACGACACCACTGCCTTGGCTTTATGACCTTTCTGCGGATATAGGGGAAACTCATAATGTCGCAGATGCCAACCCGAAAATAGTCAGGCAATTAAGAAAACTGGCATTGTCTTTTAATTCAAGATTATCAACTGAAATTCGGCTGGCCTACATTGGAAAATGATAAAGTTTCATTAATGTGCCATAAATGGTATTTTCATAAATTTATTCAATCATGAAGAAAAAAGAGTGGATTAATGCATTGTTTGTTAGCAGTATGTGCGTGAGCCCTGGGTTTGCATTTTCGCAGGAGAGGCCCAATTTTGTATTTATAATTGCAGATGATGTTAGTTGGGACGATATTGGTTGTTATGAAAATGATGTAGTCAAAACCCCCAACATAGACCGGCTGGCACAGGAAGGGTTGCGCTTTACCAATGCTTTTCTGACAGCCAGTTCGTGCAGCCCAAGCCGTTGCAGCATTATCTCCGGGAAATATCCCCATTCCGATGGTGCCGCCGAACTTCACACGCCACTTCCCGAAAAAGAGGTACCGTCTCTTTATCCTCTTTTATTAAAAGAAAACAATTATTACACGGGGCAAGCCGGGAAATGGCATATGGGACAGGCTGCACACCTGGCTTTTGACCGTTACACCGACAATAACGGATATGACAACGGCGATGGAGGAGAAAAGAATTGGGTGAGATTTATTAAGGAGAGGCCGAAAGACAAACCGTTCTACTTTTGGTTGGCTTCCCATGATGCCCACCGTCCGTGGGGGGCTGATACGTTTAAAATTACACACGACCCGTTGAAGATGAAAATTCCTCCATATTTTGCTGATACTCCCGAAACCCGCCAGGATATGGCTTCTTATTACAATGAAATTGGCCGTTTTGATTATTATGTTGGTAAGGTTCGTGCGGAACTGGAGAAGCAAAGCGTGCTGGACAATACCGTGATCATTGTGATGACCGACAATGGCCGTCCTTTCCCCAGATGTAAGACCAGGGTTTACGACAGTGGCATGAAAACCCCTTTTATTGTCTTCTGGCCGAAAGGGATTCGAAGCAAAGGGTCCCAAACTGAAAGCCTGATAAGTGCCATAGATATTGCGCCAACCATTTTGGAACTGGCCGGAATTAATCCTCCTGTTGAATACCAGGGTAAGAGTTTTGTCCCTGTTTTAAAAAATCCGTCAGAAGAAATCAGGACTGCAATTTTTTCCGAGCACAACTGGCATGATTATGAAGCCCATGAACGGATGATCCGTACAAAAGATTATTTTTATGTTCTGAATGCACGGCCCAATTTAACCAATTGCGGACCGGCCGATTCAAAATCATCGCCCACCCAGCATGCATTGGACCAAGTCAGGGATAACGGAAAGTTAACACCGGCCCAGGCCGACGTTTTTATGGCACCACGACCAGCCGAGGAACTATTCAACATTAAGGATGATCCGGAACAATTTCTGAACCTGGCTTCCATGCCGGAATACCAGGGAAAGTTGAAAGAAATGAGACGGTTATTGAAGAACTGGCAATATAATACAGGTGATTCTACACCTGATGACCTGACCCCGGACTGGTTTGACCGGGAAACAGGTGCAGCTTTAAAGATTGAACGAAAAAGAGGAACGATGCCGGGTACTGATATTACTATTCAAAAATGAGAGGTTCGGATATTAATGATTAGTTTAGCTTGTTGTAGAATCTACGATAGCTTTTTAACCAATAAAATATTAATAATCAATAAAATACTAATAATCAATGAAATTAACTCAAAAATCTTTCGTGATAGCGGGCATTTCATGCATGGCATGGTTGCCGGCCGAAGCTTTTGGTGCAAATCAGAATAAAAAGCCTAATATCCTTTTCATTCTGGTCGACGATTTGGGCTATGGCGATTTGTCTTGCCAGGGTGGAAAAGATATCCATACTCCAAATATTGACCAGCTTTTCAGCAATGGTGTGCGCTTTTCAAATTTTTACGCCAGTTGCACTGTTTGTTCACCCACACGTGCAAGCCTGATGACCGGACGATACCCGGATATGGTTGGAGTGCCCGGTCTTGTTCGTGGAAATAAAGCAGACAATTGGGGATATCTTTTACCAACCGCGGTTACTTTGCCCGATATGTTGAAAGAGGCAGGATATCAAACTGCAATTATTGGCAAATGGAATTTAGGATTGGAAACCCCAAATCTTCCCAATGAACGGGGGTTCGACTTCTTTCATGGCTTCTTGAGCGACATGATGGATGATTATTGGACACATCTTCGTGAGGGTGTAAATTTCATGCGGATAAATAAAACAGAAATCAATCCTCAGGGACACGCTACAGACATTTTTTCAGTTTGGGCAATTGATTATATCAGTGAAAAAGCAGGGGGAAAAGAACCTTTCTTTTTATACCTGGCCTACAATGCACCACATTTCCCGATACAACCTCCAATAGAATGGTTGGAAAAGGTTAAGAAACGTGAAGGGAATATCGATGAAAAGCGGGCGAAGAATGTTGCCCTTGTCGAACATCTGGATTATGGTATTGGCAGGGTTATTGAAGCCTTGAAAAAATCCGGGCAATATGAAAATACTGTCATAATATTCACTTCTGATAATGGAGGCAATCTGCCCAGTGGCGCCTCCAATGGAAAACTAAGGGGAGGAAAGCAGGACATGTATGAAGGCGGAATTAAAGTGCCGGCATGTATGGTTTGGGAAGGAACGGTTAAAGCAGGAAGTGTTTCTGACAAATTTGGGTTAACGATGGATTTTTACCCAACGATTTGTTCAATTGCAGGCACATCGGTCCTTCACACAATTGATGGGATTGACTTGTTGCCTGGACTCTTTGGGAAAGGGGAAGACGGGGAAAATCACCGAATAGTTTATTTCATGAGACGTGAAGGGGGTATTTACGGTGGTTTATGTTATTATGCGGCCCGTAAAGGAGCCTTCAAGTTGGTACAAAACACCCCATTTGAAGCGTTTCAATTGTTTAATATAGAGTCTGATCCTTATGAAGAAGTCCCTCTGGATCAAAAGCAGTTTCAGGAACAGTTTAAAGAGTTGAAGTACGGTTTGTCGCAACACATTAGAAAAGCGGGGGCAATTCCCTGGGAAAATAACGAAACCAAATAAAAGCAACTATTATAGATCAAAATATAAATAAAATCAACCAAATGAAAAACATAAATGCAGGAATGATTGCAATGACTGGTTTGTTATCAGTTGGAATTGCAGGGCAACAAAATACTTTTGCAGCGGGGAAGGCCAAGGCATCTACACCTAATTTTATTATCATCCTTGCCGATGACATGGGCTATGGTGATATGGGTACGTATGGCCATCCTACCATAAAAACACCCAACCTTGATAAAATGGCTTATGAAGGCCAAAAGTGGACTAATTTTTACGTGGCGGCACCGGTATGCACACCATCGAGAGCTGGATTATTAACAGGACGGCTTCCGATCCGGACAGGAATGAGCAGTGGAAAACGGAGAGTGTTGTTCCCCAACTCTAAAGGCGGACTTCCAGAAAATGAAATCACAATTGCTTCGGCACTAAAAACTTCGGGTTATGCAACTGCCTGTATCGGCAAATGGCATCTTGGACACTTGCCCCAATACTCACCGAATGCCCATGGTTTTGATTATTATTTTGGAATTCCGTACAGTAATGATATGGACCGGATAGATGGGCCTGATGCACGGGAAGCCCTTATGAACCCAAAAATTTATTATTTCAATGTTCCCTTAATGAGAAATTCTGAAATCATTGAAAGGCCTGCTGACCAAACTACGATCACAAAAAGATATACACAGGAAGCGGTTAAATTTATCAAGCAAAATAAGGAAAAACCATTCTTCCTTTATCTGGCAAATTCAATGCCACACGTCCCATTATTCCGGTCTAAAGCATTCGAAAACAAAAGTCTAAGGGGAATTTATGGTGATGTAATTGAAGAGTTGGACTGGAGCGTGGGAGAAATTTTATCGGCATTGAAACAAAATGGACTTGAGGATAATACACTTGTCGTTTTTACTTCGGACAACGGCCCCTGGTTAATCTTTCAGGATCAAGGAGGAAGTGCCGGTTTGCTTACCGGTGGGAAAGGGGGAACCTATGAAGGCGGTATGCGGGAACCAACTATTTTCAGGTGGCCCGGGAAACTAAAGCCAGGTGTGGTGATGGATATGGCCACAACTATGGATTTATTGCCCACTTTTTCTAAACTGGCAAATGTAAATCTTCCAAATGACAGGATCTATGATGGTTTTGATATTACCCCGGTGATGTTTGGTACTGGAAAAGATCCCCGCGACATTGTGTATTATTACCGCGACACAGATGTTTTTGCAATCAGGAAAGGAAATTATAAGGCACATTTTTTCACTCAACCGGAATATGGAAGTGAAAAAGTTACGGCTCAAGATCCTCCATTACTTTACAACCTGAATGTTGATCCATCGGAAAAAAACAATATTGCTAAAAAATACCCCGATGTTATTGCAGAAATAAAAAAGATACTGGAAAAACATCAATCTGGTGTAGTACCAGTTGAAAATCAACTTGAAAAGTGACTTTATTTATCTCATGGGAATCAAAATTTGAATATTTTTCGTAACTATTTTCGGAGGTTATTGACAAAAATGATTTTGTAGATTGATAACTAATGCTTTAAATGTTTGTCTTCTTTTTGCACTTGTTGCGGTGAGGATTTATCGGCAATACCCGCTATTTTCGTAGAGAAGCGACCTTTTTCTCACTCCCTTCCCGTTAGTGCCAGCAACCCATTGATCACGGTCAGCGGATGAGCCGGATTACCTGCTATATAGAGATCTACTTTATGGTTATCAAGAAAGCGACGGTCCAGGGCAGGGGAGCCTTCGAATATGCCACCGCTGATGGCATCCATACCGACAAGTACCACCATCTTTGGATCAGGAGTGGCATCGTAACAAATCTGCAATGGCTTCTCAATGACCAACCTTTCCCGACCGTTGGTGGAAAGTTTGTATCAAGATTTGGCTTCCGCAATTGTTCGATCCACGAAAAACAGCAGAATAGAAGTTTTTCTATCATAAATATGACTTAAATAGTTGGTATTTTTATTTCGTTTATCCTTTCTATTTTATAACAAAACTAAATCATGAAATACCCATCCCGACATGTCGGGACCAACTGAAAATGATTATGTGGGTATTCCATTTGGCCATTAAAAAACAAAATATATACAAATGAAAATAAATCTTTTGATAACGCTTATTCTTTTAGTTGTTTTGGCAGCATTCAACTCTGGCAAAAAGACTAACCCAAATGCAGAAAAGATTACTGTGGCAGCCTATTATTTTGCAAATTACCATACCGGCGATCCACGGAACATCATCAATAAAGGTGCCGGATGGTCGGAATGGGAACTGGTAAAAGCTGCGCAACCAAGGTTTCCGGGGCATCAACAAGCCAAGGTTCCTTTGTGGCCCCCGCATCATGAACATCAATTGCTGGAACGAATGGACAGAAGGAAGCTATCTGGAACCTGACACAGTGAATGGAATGAAGTATCTGGAGACAGTACAAGAGGTATTTCCCGGAATAAATAGAGTCAAAAATTAAAAACAATCAGGATGAAAACCACTTCGCGCCGGAAATTTATAAAATCGGCTTCAGTCTTGGGGCTGGCCCTCCCATTATTAAATCCCAATGAGATATTTGGTCAGCAAATTGAATCATTTACTTTTCAATCACCTTTCATGAAAGTCGCGATGCGAAAGGATTTCCCTCAGTTAACTTCTTTAGGTATTGATTCGTTGGGTAAAGACAATACCACAGTAAATCCGCTTTTGATAAGCGAAAATGTGATCAAAAAATATAGAAGTACGATTTCAGGAAAATCAATTTTTTATCATGCTGAAAATCAGCAAAAAGATAGTGGTCCGGCCTGGAATTTTAGTTTTTCAGATAAAAGCATTCAGATCATATCTAAAAAGACAGGAGATGGTGAGCCATTCAATATCATGGTCAATCAGGAGCTTAACCACACTACCGTCCTTGGTATTATGAAAGAACGCAATAAGGTTATCCTTCCTTGTCTGATTCATCTGCCCGATATGGGAACTTTTAGGGTTACCAGCAATGTTCAAGGGTTAGAAATATTTACCGATGCCCGTAGGGTAAACTCTGAAGTGAAAGGTGATCTGAAGCACAATTTGGTAAGCATTTCATTTCCTTCTGCAACAGAGGAACATCCACAGATTACTTATCAATTAGAAATAGTCAGCATTTATCCCGAAGGAGTAGCTATTAAAAATGATCCGCTTTATGATGGCTTTCGGCGAAATTTCATAAATATTTTCCAGATTAACCCCCGGCTCCGGGTATTGGCAAACAACTCTTCCTCAGATTCCTGTGCTTTTACATTGTACATGTCGGCCCAACTGGCCCAATATACTCCTCCATTGGCGGATGGGTTAGAGGCAATGGACCTGGTTAAAATGACACTTGACCGATACATCAGTGGCATGAAAGCCTACGGATTGGTTGGTTACACCGACAATTACGAATGGGCAGATACTGTTTCGTGGAAATCAAAATATGACAGTCTCGATTCTTATCCTTCGTTGTTGCTGGCCGCTTGTTATTACATCAATTCATCAAACGATACGAAATGGTTGAATGAGAACATTTGTTCACTTATGGGTTGGGCTGATACCATTGTAAAAAATGATATAGACGACGATGGCTTGATTGAATACCCGGAAAGTGGTAATTACGGCACATGGGATGGTGTTCATCGTCCGGCCAATTGGTGGGATACCATTGGCTTTGGCCACAAAGATGCTTACTCAAACGCTTTGGCATATCAAGCCTTGAATCTCTTTGGAGCGATTTTGAAGAAGACAAACAAGGCTGAAAGTCAAAAATACATTAATCATGCCGCAAAAATAAAGTCGGTCTATTTTTCAACTTTTTATAATCCGGAAACTGGTGTTTTAGCAGGATGGAAAAGCAAAGACGGACAATTGCACGATTATTTCTTCACTTTTGTGAATAGTATTGCAATCAGCTATGGTTTATTAAATGAGGAGCAAGGCAACCTGATAATGGATAAACTTTTATCAAAAATGGAGTCCGTTGGTTTTACCGATTTCTCGTTGGGTTTGCCCGGAAATCTTATCCCGGTAAAAAAGGGCGATTATACTGCTTTTGATCACAGGTGGGGAGGATCATCTCTGGAAGACGGGACAGATGGCTTTCAGATTTATGAAAACGGTGGTGCAACAGCCTGTTACACCTATTTTATGGTTGATGCCCTGCAAAAACTGAAACGAAATCCGGATGCACAAAAAATATTACATCCCATTCTTAAAAGCATAAATGAAGGAAATTTTAGCGGCAGTTGTGAAAATGGGATGTCGAAAGACTGGAAGACCTGGAACGGCGAATGCTGGGGTTACGAAGGTTTTTTGTGCGATGGTTATATGGTGCTGTTGGCATGTTTAGGTGGTGATGAAAGTTTGACAAAATAGAGTCCGTCCGTAATGTCAACAGTTCATGCAATGTGCGAAATTTAAGCGAAGAGCCTATTGATCAGTAAAACAAAATGACAATGATTGTTCCCAATCTGAATAAAAAACTCAAAAACTAAACACTTGATCCAAAACAAAGTACCGGCAGAAATGCACCTTTACCAGGCAGGCAATCATGGTTTTGTTTTGAAGTTACCGACTGATGAATGGATGCAACCACTTTTTGATTGGATGAAAAGGAGTGGTTTATAGAACCCTCTCGTGTGAGTGAGTATCTTACAGGGAAAAGTGAACCAACACTAAAAATAGCGCGAAATATCAGCAAAATACTCAATATTGAACCATCCATCATTTTGGGAATATAGTAACTATTTTGGACTTAATTTTCCGTCAATCCGTCCCTCCGCCTCATCTTCCCCTCGTCCCAGTCGTCCTAGTCGTCCCAGTCGTCTCCGTCCCTCCGTCCTTCTTCACTCCCTCCCCGTTAGCGCCAGCAGCCCATTAATCACCGTCAGCGGATGCGCCGGATTGCCTGCAATAAAGAGATCTACTTTGTGGTTATCCAGAAAGCTGCGGTCAAGGGCAGGGGAGCCTTCGAATATTCCACCGCTGATGGCATCCGTACCGACTAGTACAACCATCTTTGGATCAGGAGTGGCATCGTAACAAATCTGCAATGGCTCGGCCATGTTGGCAGTGATCGGACCGGTTATGACGATTCCATCGGCATGGCGCGGGGAGGCAACGAACTCAATTCCAAACCTGCTCATGTCGAACTGTACATTGTTCGCGGCATTGAGCTCCCATTCGCAGCTGTTGTCGCCACCGGCAGATATCTGCCTGAGTTTCAATGAGCTTCCAAACATTGACTTAAATTCTTTGGAAATCAAATCTTTGTCCAGTTTAATGGGCTCATCGATCCCTTCCTTTATGACCAATCGTTCCCTAATATTGGTGGAAAGCTTGTAATCCGTCGTAAAAACGATCTTCTTAGGGAAGAGTCGGGCACATTCCCCGCAAAAGGTGCATTTTCCAAGATCAATGGACACTGGAGTGGTTGAGATGGCACCAGTCGGACAACAATTCATCAATGCGGTTTCATCCACCTTCCCGGTTGATATCACCGGTCGTCCCCTGAAAATCCCGGGTACTTTGGCATTCCTAACATCAGGAATAAACTGCTTCCCCTGATGGTACCATATCCTAATATTATTTAACATAACTGCAATTTTATAGGTTTTATCAACCAATCCAGAATTTTCGATTTTGGATTTTCGATTTTGGATTACTCTTTTCCAATTATTTTCACATTTTCACATTTCCAGATTTTCACATTTCTCCTAGTCCCCCAGTCCCTCCGTCATTCCTCACAAATCATGCCCGCAATACGAAAGGTTAAAACTCTTGTTGCAGATCGGAAAATCGGATATTTCGTTGTTTCGTACCGACAAAGCAAGCGCCATCCAGTTGTGGAAGGAGGGATCTTTGATTTTATAATGAGCTAAAACTCCTTTGGATCCTGTTATGGCACAGTGACAGATCTCGCCACGCCATCCTTCCACAAGTGAAAGCGTAAAAAGGTTTTCCCCCGGGGATGAAAGTTCACTGATTTCACTCTTTACCGGCAGATCAGCGATCAGTTTTCTCAGGTATCCAATTGACTGCATGACCTCATTTTTGCGCAATTGAACGCGCGAATAGACATCCCCGTGACGTTTTACTTTTGTTTCGTGCTGAAGTTCGGGATACAAACTGTGGGGATGCGAGGTTCGGATATCCCTGCTGACACCACTCGTTCGTGCCGCCATGCCAACTGCACCAATGGCTGTGGCATCATCCATGGATACCACACCGGTTCTTTCAAACCGCGAAAGCGCACTGGGCAAACTGAACAATTGGGTATTCATCTCAACAAAATCACGCTCAAAACTGTCCAATATTTGGCTTAATCTGGCTGATAATTCAGGAGTGAAGGGAAAACGATCTTGTCCCGGACGGATCAAGCCCTTTGAAAGCCTGTTTCCGCACCATTCCTGCATGAAGTTGATTATGGGGGTACGTAGCCTGCCAAAGACGGAACTGCCCAACTGGTAGGCTATATCGGTGCAAAGTGCACTCAGGTCACCGGTATGAACGGCAATTCGTTCCAGTTCAAGGGCGATTGTGCGTGAATAGTCAATCTCCCTTGTGGTTTGGAAGCTGCAGAGGCTTTCCCATATTTGGGCAAAGGCAGTAGCATGACCGACAACTGTATCTCCGGCAATATTTTCGGCCAGCGTAACCAGTTGCGAAAGATTCTGCTTTTTAAGAAACAGTTTTTCTATGCCCCTGTGCTGGTAGCCAAGCTGAATTTCCAGGTGCAGGATCTGCTCACCATTACAAATAAACCTGAAATGACCTGGTTCTATGACCCCGGCATGTATTGGACCAACACCAACTTCATGAAGTTCTTCACTATAAATAGAATAGAAAGGGTAATTGGCAATGGTTGATTGCTTGTCTGCACGGTCGAAGGGGTACCTTACCGGCTTAAGCCACGGGTGATCGCTGTAATTCAATCCAAAATTTTCATGAATTTCACGCTCGAATTTTTCGAAGCAGAGCAGTCTGGCCGTAAAGGAGGGCAATACATCTGTCGGTTGCACTTTGCAGGATGAAAGATGAATCACATGTTTGACATCATCGGCGATGCAACAGATCAGTTGTAAATGCTTTCCATTGGCAACACCATAATAGTTAATACAATGTCTGTCTGAAGTATCTGCAAGTAAGCCGGTATTTACGTCCAGAAACGATCCGTAACTCAATTCAGGAATTGATGAGAGCGGAACCGATTGATTGTTTTTTATGATGATTGTCTGCATAATCATTGTGGTAAGAGTATGAGGCTTTCTTTGATAAGTTGTACGAAAACAGGAGGAGGGTTCAATCCCAGATAGACTGCCGTTGCAAGCAGCAGAAATTGGGAAAGTGATTCCCAGGGAGAGGTTCTTGCCACCCTCGAATCATCGAATCCTTCAGCAGGAACAAAGAGAACTTTGAAAATATTTTTCCCGAATGACCAGATAATCATGGTTAAAAGAAGCAAAACGGCGATTAGAACAAAGATCTGTTTGGCATCGAACAAGGATTTGAAGATCAGAAATTCGCTCACAAAAAGTCCGGATGGAGGCATCGCGGCAGCGCTGATAAACCCAAGTAACAGGACCATTGCCCCGGTCGGATTGTATTTGAAATAATTGCCAAGGTGGGTAATGCTCTTGTTTTGATAGACACGATAGAGCTGGTTGTACTGGAAGAAAATGCTGGATTTAACAAAGGCATGTAAGACAATGTGCAGGATGGCAGCATAATAGCCAATTCCACCCGCCGCAACACCCAACATCACGATGCCCATGTGTTCGATGCCGGAGTATGCAAACATCCGCTTGATATTTTTCACCTTCAGCATGTAAACGGTTGCCACAAAGAGCGACAGAAAGGCTGCTATCCCCACCACCAGTTTTGCCCAATGCAGGAGTGGCGTATTGGCGATTACAATGTAGAAGCGGAAAATACCCACAAAACCAAGGTTCATCAAAACGGTAGCCAACAAGGCGCCTGCCGGAGCGGGGGCGGTATCTTTGGCATCAATGCCTGCAGTATACATAGGAACCAGTCCAAGTTTGGCAGTGAACCCTGTGAAAATGAAGAGGAAGGCCATTTGTAGCCAGACAGGATTAAGCTCCTTGCTTTTTGCCAGCAGGTTACTGAAAGAGAGGTCGTCTGACCCAGTGTGTTGAAGTGAAAGACTAAGGAAAAGTATACCAATGAAGATGAAGGTAATACTAATCGCACAGATGAAGACATATTTCCAGGTACTCTCCAGCGCAAGCTTGTTTCGGTGGTGATAAATAAGCGCCGAAGCGCTCAAAGTTGTGATCTCTGTAAAAATCCAGGTTACTGCGATATGATTGGAAAGATAACCCGCACTGATGGCCATTATCAGCAAAATCAGCGATCCAAGGTAAATGGACCTTGACCTCGGGGGTTCGTAATGGTTTTCGATGTAGATGCAGCTGTGCAATGCAGCAGGGACAGCGATGATACTCAAAGTAACAAGAAGAAGGATGCCCAATGAGTCATAGGTAAAATAAACAGCGTCGGTGGTCCCGAAATGAAGGCAGGCCTGTATGGTAAACCAGCCTTGCCAAACGAGGAATAGTCCAAGCAAGGAGTAGACCACCCGTTTATCCCGCAGAATAAAAAGGCTAATAACAATCGCAACAGAAACTATTAAGTAGGTGATAACCATTGATTTCGGGTGTTTTGATTAATAATCTTTTAAACTGCTCAACTGGTCAACATCAACATCCTTGAAGACATCACCAATTTTGTTCATGAAAATTCCCAAAATGAGCACACTGGCAAAAATATCCAGCATGATACCCAGGTTGACAAGCAGCGGCATTTCGTTGCCAATGGCAAGGGAGAGGACAAAAACGCCATTTTCTATCACCATGTAACCCATCACATGGGTAATGATTTTTCGTCTGGTGGCAATAAGATACAAGCCAAAAAAGAGTGTTGACAGCGCCACGACAAAAAAGATCTTGTCGAGGTGATCATCCTTAATTACAGTGGCTATCAGTATGTTGACAACTACAATTGAAGTGGTTATGACAAGTGAGACAAAATTGGGCAAAAACGGCTCCGCCTCCCGTGTAATGTTATTTCGTTTAAGCAGATAACTAAGAAAAATCGGTACCGCCAGTGATTTGAAGACGATGGTTTCCAGGAGGATAAAGGCAAGGTTAAAAGGATCAATCTTGCTAAGCTGAAATAATACAACGAAGAACAGCAAAACCCCCTGAAGCGCCAGCACTTTGATGTAGGTCATCAGTCGATTGGCGATGGCCATGTAAAACAAAGTGATGATAAAAATGATCAAGAGTACATGTATCATATTGTCTGACTATTATTTATCGTTAAACGAATTTTTGTAAAATCAGCAGTACCCCAAAGAAAATGAGCAGGCTTACTGATGTTAGTACCACTATGAACTGTGGATTATGGCTCATTCTGAACCGTGCCATAAACGACTCAATCAAGCCAATGGCGACGGCCATCAAAAACTGGATGGCAAAAAATGTAGGAACGGCATATTGATATGGAATGACGCCAATAAACAGGTTCACAATCAAAGCTCCATATAACGCAAATTTAAGGTAACCGGCCGTAAGGATCAATCCCAGGTCGAAACCACTGTTGTCAAGAATCATCACTTCATGAACCATGGTCAGTTCGAGGTGGGTCTTGGGATCGTCGATGGGCATACGGCTGTTTTCGATCATGGCAATCATCAAAAGCACGAAAGTCGCTAGGGCTGCCAGGGCATAACTAATCTGGGAACCTATGTGCAGTGAGGCAAAAATCCCCTGAAATGAGGTATGCCCTGAAAGTAGCGCCAATGAGCCCATTAGGATAAAGAAAGCTGGCTCTGCAAACATCGAGTAGAGGGCTTCGCGGCTAGCGCCCATCCCTTCAAAACTGCTACCAGTATCCAAAGCGGAAATGATGCTGAAGAATTTACCCAAAGCCAAAACATAAGCGAAAAAAATGAAATCCCCATTGAAACTTATTACGCCGGGCGATTTGCCAAAAGGGACTACCAGCAAGGCCATCACAACAGACGCAAAATAGACTGTGGGGGCCAGTTGAAAAATGAAACTTGTGGTCTCACTGTAGACTGCACCCTTGCGGAACAACCTTACAACATCCCTGACAGGTTGCAATATCCGGGGACCTTTACGCCCTGAAGCCAAACTCTTGGTCCGGATGACAATACCGGTAAAAAAGAGGGCTGCAATGAGGTTTAAAAAGATACTCAGCATGGTTATAGAAGTTTAAATATATCAATAATAGATTCAAGGTTCCTGTATAGCAAAGGGATACCCAATACCGTCAGGATAAAAATAATTCCATATAAAATATAGAATTGAAGTTTTCCGTTGTTCAGGAAGACAAACCTTCCCATAAAACCCTTATTTAATTTTAGCACGCGGTCTATCAGTCCCTTTTCAAGTTTATCGTAGGACTGTGTATGGTATTTTGCTTCTGAAGGGAAAACACCATGAACGATTTCCTCCTCTTTGTGGACTATCAGAACAGGTGCAAATAGCTTACTGTAGGTGCGTACAAAGGAGCTTGCGGTGTACTGCTGTTTAGAAGTTGGGGCCACATAACCGCATCCCCAGGTAGGACCAACCTCCACACTTCGTTTTTTAAGCAGGTTCTGTCTGACAAAATAGAGTCCGATTACCAAGGCAACCAATATCCATGATGCCCAACTGATTGGCTGCAATGCCGCAAAAACACTATTCTGGGGAGTATTTACCAGAACTTCTGCCGTTCCTGTAAAAAGAGATACAGGCTCTGCCAACAGGTGGATAAACAACAAAGGGAAAATGCCTATCAGGATGATGACAAGGGCTAAAATATATAAAGGGAGGAGTTGTATAAACTTTACCTCCTGGCAGTCTGCAGGAATTGAATGACGTGCATTTCCCAAAAAAATAGTTCCAAATGCCTTGGTGAAACAAATCATGGCCAGACCACCAATGGCTACCAGTCCGATGGTGGAGAAAATGGCTGCGAGGAGTGAAAAGAGCGTTCCGTCCGAGAGCCAGTTGTACAGTCCGGTATAGATTATGAATTCAGATATAAATCCGTTAAAGGGCGGAATTCCGCAAATGGCAATGGCGGCAATTAAAAAGAGCATGGCAGTCTGTGGCATTTTCTTTATCACTCCGCCCAATTTCTCAATATCCATGGTATGCGTTGCCTGGTAAACATTTCCGGCAGTATAGAAGAGTAGGGATTTGAAGAGTGCATGATTTAAGGTATGGAGCAATGCACCTGCATATCCAAGCGTTGCGAGTGTTGAATTGCCCATACCTGTTCCAATGGCGCCGATACCTATTCCAATTCCAATGATCCCTATATTTTCGATGCTGTGGTAGGCGAGTAGTTTTTTGAGGTTGTGCTGTATGATGGCGAGCATCACTCCGTACAAGCCGGAAAGCACCGATACAATCAGTATCAGGAAACCTGCCGCAACATAGTCTGTTTTGATAATCAACAACATACGCAAAATTCCGAATATTCCAGCCTTGATGATAACTCCCGACATCATACCCGATACATGCGCAGGTGCGGCAGGGTGTGCGTATGGAAGCCAGGTGTGAAAAGGAACAAATCCGGCTTTGATGGCAAAGGCAATAAAGAAACAGAGAAATAAAATCAATGAAGCCATTCCTGGCAGCGAAGATGAATAGGTGGTGATGGCCTGAAAATCGTAGCTATTCGTTTTGTTAATGACCCATAGAAAGCCAACAATCAGGAACACGATAGAAAAATGTGCCTGTATCAGGTAATTTATTCCGGCTTTGATGGTGACCGGATTTTCATGCTCAAAAATGATAAGAACGAAAGAGCTCAATGCCAAAATTTCCCAGGCGATCAGGAAAACAAAACTGTTCTGGATCCCGCAAACACTGATGATAGAGGCATGTTGCAGCAAAAATGCAAAACTGTGCAGGGTAAGGCTGTTGGTTCTCTTCTTGTAGCTCTTCAAGTAGGAATATCCATACAATGCCCCTGTTACAAAAACCAGGTTGATGATCAATATAAACCAACCAGACAATGCATCTATCCTGATGGGGATAATTTCCGTGACATAACTTCCCGGCAGGGAGATGGAAACAGGACTGCCTGTCAGGCTTTGTACAGCCATGTATCCTGATATCATTACATTAATTGTCAACAAAACCAGTGTCAGTACTCCCTTCAACCTAACTTTCAGGAAAGGAAGAAGAAGTAGTCCAACAAACGGTATCAGGACAAATGTGGTAATCAGGTTCATGAAACAATATTTAAGATTGATAGGATGATCATGGCAAGAATAAATACAATCCCATACAAAACATAGGATTGTATTCGTCCATTCTGGACAAAACTAAAGTAATTGGCCGATTGTACCAGCCAATTTGTTGAAGGTTTGATCAATTTGAGTTCAAAAAAATCATGGTAATGCGAAATGTAGGATTTCCCTACAGGATGTATTTCTCCCTTTTTCAACTCTTCAAACTCCTTTTTTTCAATAAGCAGCGTATTAAAAATCTTCCCGAGCGGTTTGGAAAAAGATTTTCCGGTGTATTGCTGCCTGTTGTTTGGGGCTACGTAGCCACATCCCCAGGTGGCACCCAAATTCACGGATGCTTTATTCATGAGCAAAGAACGAACAATCCAGGTAGCAGCAATAATTCCGGTGAGTAAAAGGAAGTAAAAGCTGATGTTGGCTGTTGTTTTGCCGATACCCTCCAGAATGGCAGGTCCTGCATCCATGGAATGCAGGATGGACAACTGGCCGCCCACAATTTTCATGTAAAACTGCGGAAGAAAGGCAACACTCAGCATCATGACAATGATCAGGTATTGCGGCATGAGCATCATGGATGAAACTTCCTGCGGTTTGTGGGTGAGAACTGTACGGGGTTGGCCTAAAAAGATGGTACCAAAAGCTTTGGTAAAGGTAAGAACCGAAAGTCCTCCGATGATACTTAATCCTGCTAAAACGAGAACGTACAGTATAATCTGGCTGATACTGCTGGTATGAATACCCTCAATCAATCCATTGTAGATTAAAAATTCAGATACAAAACCATTGAAAGGAGGAAGTCCGCCAATCGCAAGCGCTCCAACAAGAAAGAGGGCCCCTGTTCTGGGCATTGATTTGATAAGTCCACCCAGATTTTCCATGTTTAGCGTGTGGCTTTGCTGATAGATTGACCCTGCCGAATAAAAGAGCAAAGATTTGAACAACGAGTGATTCAAAACATGCAACAAGGCGCCTCCAAAACCAAGGTAGAACATCAAGGGTGAATTGTTTCCAATGCCCATCAGTCCGATCCCTATTCCGATGCCTATTATTCCAATATTTTCGATGGTACAATATGCCAGCATTCGTTTGAAGTCGCGGTGTACAGCCGCGTTCAGGATCCCGTACAAACCCGATAAAACGGAGAGCGTAAGCACAATCTCACCTAGCAGAAGGAAATCACTTTTCAGGAAGGTAATCATGCGCAGAATGCCGTAAATTCCAAGCTTTACCATCACACCGGACATGATTCCGGAGATATGGGCAGGCGCTGCCGGGTGGGCATGGGGCAGCCAGCTGTGAAATGGAATAAACCCGGCCTTGATACCAAATCCTGTAAAGAAGAGCAGAAACAACCAAAGGTTACGGTTCGACTGAAAATAGGTATTCAGAGCATCATAACTGAAAGATCCCGTATAGTGATAGACCCAAATGAATCCGATGGTCAAGAATGTCACCCCAATGTGCATCTGAACAAAATAGTTCAATGCTGCTTTGAAGGTTTTTGGATTTTCATGATCAAACAATACCAATAACATGGATGTGAGCGACATGATCTCCCAAACAACCAAAAAGGCGAATCCATTCTGAACCATACAAACAAAGAGCATGGACAGGTGAAAAAAGAGAAAAAAGATCCAATGCAATGATATCCTGTTCCTTGACTGTTCGTATTTTTTCAAATATCCCTTTCCGTAAAAGAATCCGGTTAGAACAGTAAAATTTATGATCAATATAAACCAGGCAGAGAGACCGTCAATCTTTAACAACACCTCTCCGGCAAAGCTTCCAAACTGCAGGGAGAGTTCGACCGGATGATACAACAATGCCTGAACTGCCAGCCAGCTGCTTGAAAATAAGGTAAATAAAATTGATGCCAGGGTGATGACAAAACCGGTTTTTTGAGACATTGTCAAAATAAAAATAAAAGCCAGAAAGGTAACCAGGATGGTCCCATTCAGCATCATGGCATTGCCTAAAATATCCACTTTTGAATTTTATGGGTTTCTAAATACAAAGTAAGGGTAATATACCCTGTTTTCAAAGAAAAATTTGCTGATGCGAATAAGATTAATTCTACTTTACTAAAATGATTTTTACTTATAATATCTATCTATATCAGC
>CAYHQN010000063.1:0-23550 GCA_964358545.1 uncultured Tangfeifania sp.
TACCTTTCTTCAGGTATTCGACATTGGTTACAAACAAGTCGTCACCAACCAATTGGCATTTGTCGCCCAATTTCTCGGTTTGCATAACCCATCCGTCCCAGTCGTTTTCAGAACATCCGTCTTCGATAGAGTCGATCGGGAAGTTGGCAACCAGCGAAGCCAGATAAGCTACCTGCTCAACGTTGTTGCGTTTGGCGCCGTTGGGCCCTTCGAATTTCGCATAGTTGTAAATGCCGTCTTTGTAGAACTCAGAAGCAGCACAGTCAAGACCAATAGAGATATCACCACCCTCTTCGGCGCGGCCTGGTTTGTAGCCGGCATTTTTGATGGCCAGGATGATGCTGTTCAATGCATCTTCTGTTCCATCCAGTTTTGGGGCAAAACCACCTTCATCACCCACTGCGGTGCTGAGGTTCCGGTCTTTCAGTACTTTTTTAAGGCTGTGGAAAACCTCGGCGCCCATGCGCAATGCTTCGCGGAAAGAGGATGCGCCGATCGGGCGGATCATAAATTCCTGGAAAGCGATGGGAGCATCGGAGTGAGAACCGCCATTGATAATGTTCATCATTGGTACAGGCAAGGTTCTTGCGTTAACACCACCAATGTAACGATAAAGAGGCATTTCAAGATAAGCAGCTGCGGCTTTGGCAACAGCCAGTGAGACGCCCAGTATAGCGTTGGCACCCAGATTAGATTTGGTTTTTGTTCCATCAAGGGCAATCAGTGCGTGATCCAGGGCTACCTGGTTCAGGGCGCTCATTCCAACCACATGCTCTGCAATAACAGTGTTGACATTTTCAACGGCTTTCAAAACGCCTTTGCCAAGGTATCTTTTCTTGTCTCCGTCGCGAAGCTCAATTGCCTCGTTTTCTCCGGTGGATGCTCCGGATGGTACTGCTGCACGGCCTACAAAACCGCTCTCAAGGGTTACTTCTACTTCTACGGTCGGGTTACCGCGCGAATCAAGAATTTCTCTTCCAAAGACTTTACTTATTAACATTTTGTGTGATATTTAAGTGATACAATCTGTTCATTACCTGAATGACAACTAATTTTTTGATAAAAACCGCACGAAGTTAGTGAAACAGTCAGAAATGCATATCAAACACCCAGGTTGCAGGTAAATTGTTAATGTAAAAATCATGTTGACCAATAAAAAAGTGAGACCCCTTTCGCCGTATCCGGAAGAAGGGGTCTCTTGTTGCTCGCTTTTACTATTACCTGTTAATTGTACTTCATCTTTCGTTGAATCTTCCTGATGGCCTGTTCGATGGATTTCTCCGGTTCAATCACATTTTGGACTCCCCAGAATTCGGGATCCGCAAAACCCGATACTTCATCCATCATGACTACGTATGGCTTTAGCCGGTCGGTTGGTTTGGCGTTCTTCACCGGACTTTTCGTCCAGTCGGTAACAGCCATCTCGATGGTACTTGCATAGTGGGTGTTGAAAAGCCGTTTCTTCCATTCAATTTTGAAGATGATCTCTGCCCTGGAGTATCCGAAGAACCATTTTCCTCCCTTTTCACGGTAGTTTACCTGATAGGTTGCCTCTGTTGGATAGACTTTTGCACCGATTGGCTTCTTTCTGATGAGCAGGTCAGATGCAGCAAACTTATCCGTGACGTTAAGGCTAAATGTGGCACTGATGATGGCCAGACTTTCAGTATCGACATACAACTTGCCATAATACAATGGCTCCTTAGTATTTATATTTTGTTTAAAATCAATGATATACATCAGCCTGTCGCCGATTTTGGATATATTTTCAATAGTGAAATCGTAGTTTTTCATCATTTCTTCGGTGAACACCATTTCAGGATTTTTCATGATGTCGAGCAGAACCGAGGTATATGGGCCACCCTGCAATTTGAAGGTGATGGTATCCAATCTGGTGTAATCTGTGCTCTTTCTTCCTTTGGAAAGCTCAATCTGATCTGACCTACCGGACAAGCAAGGTTGCTTGTAAAGATCCAGAACAGCCTCTGAAAGGAAGACGTAAGTCTTGTTCTTTTTGATTGTTTCGCGGTAAAAAACGATCATTTTGTTCTGGTCCTGGCTGTAATTCTGGGCCCTCTGGTTCATGATGGCGCTCATTAGCATATCCGGATCCTTGGGATGAACGCTGATGGTGCTCAGTGTTACCGTTAGCAATTCGAGTTCGATGCGGTTTCGTTCCGGTTTGAGAACCGTAAGACTGAGGATTTTGTCTTTGTGTCCTAAGTAAGAGACAACCACATTTCCGGCAGCTTGACCAACCGGCACTTTGAATGAAAATTCACCTTCGCTGTTGGCAACCGTTGAAAGGTTGGTCCCTTCCAACGTCAAAGTCGCAAAACCAAGGGCTTTACGCGATTCCATATCAATCACCGATCCTTTGAATTGCTTATATTTTAGTGAATCGGCCGTATTGCTCATATTCGCTTCAGCCTTTAAGCCACTGCACCAAATAACAACCAACATCAGCATAATCCACTGAAGGTGATTGCTAAAACGGGAATTCATTTGCGTTTTCATCTTGAAAAGAATTAAAATTAACCAATGTCTATCAAAAAAAAGTCAGAATATTCACGGTTCACACTGTCATGGTGTACAAGAGGTATTTTTGATTTCCCTGATCAGGGATTATCACTCTTTTGCCCTCTATTCCCATGACAGTTCAACCTAAATTTACCCTTATTTATTTAATAATAAAATAACTATTGTTAGGGAATTTCGTCTTATTAATTGTTATGTTCAGGTAGTAATTCGTTTCATGAGATGAAAAGGTCGGCTATCACATTAATAATCTTCTGCTTTGCCCTATTTCTCTTTGGACAACCTGCCAACACCAGGCCAAAAATCGGACTGGTTTTATCGGGTGGGGGAGCCAAGGGATTTGCGCATGTTGGGGTACTTAAAGTATTGGAAGAGGCTAAAATACCGATTGATTACATAGCCGGAACCAGTGTCGGAAGTATTGTTGGAGGATTGTACGCCTGCGGATATGATGCTGCCACCCTCGAAAAAATTGTCAAGAGCCAGGATTGGGGCAGTTTGCTGAGCAACGAATACAAACCAGAGTTTGTTACCCCTTTTGACAGGTCTGATGAGTCGCGGTACAATGTCAGCTTCCCATTTGAGCAGAAGAAACTGAACCTCTCCAATGGAGTGCTCAACGGCCAAAATGCCATGGAACTATTTTCTTACCTCACCCTTGGTTTTCACGATGTTTACGACTTTTCCAAACTCCCCATCCCATTTCTTTGCATTGCAACCGATTTGACCAACGGAGAAGAGGTGGTGCTTGACAAAGGCTGTCTTCCCAAAGCCATGCGGGCCAGCATGTCTATCCCGGCAGCATTTTCATCGGTCGAAATCAATGGCCGGATGCTGGTGGATGGCGGAATCGTCAACAATTATCCGGTTGACAGGGCCCTCCAGATGGGAGCAAACATCATCATTGGCGTCGACATCATGGACAGCTTAATGACCCCCGAAGATCTGAAAGGTATCCCCGAGGTGGTATCCCAGATGATGAACTTTATGGGCAGGCAGAAAAACAAGCAAAATGCAAAGGCTGCCGACGTCTATATTCGTCCATACATTCATGGCTATTCAGCAGCCAGTTTTTATGCTGAATCTGCAGAAAAGTTGATTAAGCGAGGAGAAGAAGCCGCCCGCAGGGTCTTACCGCAGTTGACGCGACTGAGGGATTCGCTTCATTTGGTGGCAAAACCACGCACCATCCATCACCTTATCAGGAATGATACGACATTGGTTATCAGTCAGATTGAAGTAACAGGAACGGACCGTGCCAAAATAGCCTTCTATCTTGGTCAGACCGGGATCAAACGCGATCAACATGTTACCCTCGAACATTTGAGAAATGGTATTTCGCGGCTTTACTCTACAGGAAATTATGAATATGTGAATTACCAGCTCGTCGGGAATAATAAGAAAACACTCAAGGTAGAGGTCAAGGAGCGCAAAAACAACAAGATCAATGCCGGACTTCACTACGACTCCGAATTGAGATCGGCCATGCTGATCAACATCACCATCAGAAACCAGAATTTCTTTGGATCGAGGCTATCGATGGATGCAAAACTTTCCCAGTATCCCATGTTCTCGGCGCAATATTCGATCGACCGCGGATGGAAACCAGGATTCTATTCCAAAATTATGTATGTCTCGGATCGTTATTACCGGTATGAATCAGGAAAAAAAATTGCGGAATTAGAGATGTCACTGCTCAATTTACAGTTGGCCACCCACTCTTTCATCACCGATGCCACACGATTTACTGTGGGGACTTCAATGGACAGTTACCGACTGGGAACTGCCATTGGTGACATATCTGGATACAACATCCAGAACAAGGTCTATTTCAACCTCTTCGCCAAAATAGAACACAACCGGCTAAACAAGATTTACTTTCCCACCAAAGGAACAAACGTGAGCGGTGGTGCAAAATTTCTGTTTAACAATGGGAAAAACAGTCCTTTACTTATAGGTGATTTTGCTTTCAAAAGGGCCCGTTCCATCTCTGATCGAATTACCCTCATCTATTCCATCAATAGCCGGCTCATTTTCGGTCAAAATGAATCCTATTTTCACAGAACGTTTTTAGGTGGTGTTCAGCAAACCAACTATATGGAAAACAACATGTCATTCAATGGTTTGCACAGGATAGAGATCAATACCAGCAGTGCCGGTACAGCAAGACTTGAGGCACGACTTCGGATGTGGGAGAAAATATACATCTCTGCAATGGGTGATATTGGGGTTTACAGCGAAGAGAGCCTCATGCTTACCAATCAAAAGACCATTTACGGTTTTGGGGTAAAAGCGGCCTATGACAGTGTGGTCGGTCCTCTCGAAGTAAATCTGAGCTTTTCAAGTTTTAACAAAGACTTTATTCCCTTCCTTTCGCTGGGATATTGGTTCTGAAATTTTCTACTCTTACGGGGTTGTTTATCTTTGTACTAACTACAACCAAAGATAAAAAAATGAGACCAATATTCCTTTTCATCCTGTTCTGCTGCATTCCCTTTCAGCAATTATTCGCGCAAAAAAATTCTGTTGGTCATTTTTTTAGTACCGGAACCCTATCGACCGCTTCATACAGTATTTATGCCATCGATGCCCGATCCGGCGATCTGCTTTGTGAAACAGATCAGAAAAGTCTCACTTCCGCCTCTGTGATGAAGCTTTTTACCACTGCCGTAGCTTTGGAAATCCTGGGTCCTGATTATACCTTTTCTACCTCTCTCTACTATTCGGGCAACATCGATCCTCAAAATGGAACCCTAACGGGGAATCTCATTCTAAAGGGGGGTGGCGACCCGGCCTTCTGCTCCTCATTTTTTAAGGATCACTACAAGGATTGCATCGCAACATGGGTCGCACAACTGAAAAAGTGTGGTGTCAAAAAAATCGAAGGCAATATTTCGCTTGATCTGTCAGCGCTCGAACATGCATCCGTTCCGGGAGGATGGGCATGGGACGATATCGGAAATTATTACGGTGCAGGTGTCTCTGCAATCACATACATGGATAACCTTTACGATATACAATTTTCCTCCTCTAAAACTGTCGGCGTAAAAACTACAATCAAATCAATTGATCCGGAGATACCAGGTCTCATTTTAGACAACAACGTGACCTCCTCTGCCGAAGCCGGAGACCAAACCATCGTGTACGGTGCACCGGGAGCCTTGCACCAAACCATCGAAGGAACAATACCTTCCGATCAAACCGATTTTGTGATCAAGGCTGCAATGCCTGATCCGCCGCAAATTGCCGGACAAGCCCTTCTGAAAAAATTGAAAGAGGAGGGAATCGATCTTTCAGGAAGCATCATCAAGGTGCCCGAAGGTGACAAGAGCAACAGAATACTGGTGGGCACTCAGCTCTCTCCTCCCCTGAAGGATCTGATTGTCCCATTGAACAAGGAGAGTCTCAATTTATATGCCGAACACCTTCTTTGCGAAATTGGCAGGAAATTTTCTGGTGAACCATCAAGGGCCAAAGGACTTGAAGCTTATCATCGGTTTTGTCTGGACAAAGGGATCGACTCCCGGGGGTTTTTCCCTTCAGACGGTAGCGGTCTGACAAGAAGCAATGCCATGACATCCAAAATGCTCGTCGAAACGATGAAATATCTTTACGACGGACCAAACAGGATGATCTTTTTAAATGCACTTCCTATCGCAGGAGTAGATGGCACCCTTCGAAATTCCTTCAAAGGTACTCCGCTCGAAAAAAATGTCACAGCCAAGACAGGATCAATGGCACACGTCAGAAGCATTGCCGGTTTGATGAGGACAAAAAGCAAAAGAACGATTCTGTTTGCCATCCTGATCAACAATTTCGACCTCAAATCGCAGGAAGCCTCTAAATTATTGGAATCTATATTGTTATCGTTCTATAATAACTAAGAAAAAGTACTTCAGTTGCTAATTAGAATTAAAATTGTCTTGATAGAATGTCTATTTTTAAGTATTTTTACAGTACTAATTTGATAATAAAGTAAAAATTACAGGATATGAGCTCACAAAATATTAAACTTGAAAATTCCGAGCTGACAGCGGAACTATGCTATTCGGCCTTCTTAAGTCTTCCTGATATTGAGAAAGAAAACTTTATTAGCCGAATCTTGAATAATATAAACAGCAAAGCAGTTGCCATCTCTTCATCCGGAAAACTTCTGTCAAAAAAACAATATATAGCGCATATTGAATCCATAAGAAAAGAGGTCAACGAGGGAAATTTCATCTCGCACGATGACATATTGGATAATATGGAATGAGCAACCTAAAAATCAAATGGTCATTATACGCCAAAAAAAGCTTAAACTTCATACAGCTCAAAGCCCTGAAAAATTAGAAGATGCGTTGGACTAGAATAACCCAACAATATTTTAAATGCGAATTTTGAATTTTTGGTTAAAATTTTCCACAATTCACAAACCTTAACAAAAGAAGGATAAAATCTTCGATTTATTAATTATTTAACCTTGATTACTTACAATTTTATTTTGTTGTGAATATTATATTGATACTTTTGTCCCGGATGAAATGCAAAACTCATTGTGTTGCCTTTCATTGAAACATTAAAATTGCTAAAGCGTAAAGAAGTAAATGGAAACATCCTTTGACATTCTCCTCCTCGTGGTCATTCTAATTCTCGTCTGTGCAGGTTGAGGAGGTTAAGTCTTTGTGATGACAAAATATAGATGAACCTTTCTCAACAAAACGAGAAAGGTTCTTTTTTTAAGAAAAACATTATGCAAAAAGGGTTAAGAAGCAATCAATCCACGCAAGGGCGTAAAATGGCAGGAGCCAGAAGTTTATGGCGTGCCAATGGCATGAAGGAGAACCATTTCGGTAAGCCTATCATTGCCATTGTCAACTCTTTCACACAATTCGTTCCCGGTCATGCCCACCTGCACGAGGTAGGTCAAATGGTTAAGAAGTTGATTGAAGCCGAAGGATGCTTCGCGGCCGAGTTCAACACCATTGCCATCGACGACGGGATTGCGATGGGACACAACGGAATGCTTTATTCGCTTCCTTCCCGCGATCTGATCGCCGACAGTGTCGAGTACATGGTGAATGCCCATCAGGCGGATGCCATGATCTGCATCTCCAATTGCGACAAAATTACCCCCGGCATGCTGATGGCCTCCATGCGGCTGAACATTCCATCCATCTTCGTTTCCGGAGGTCCGATGGAAGCCGGTGAAATCCGTGGCAAGCAATACGACCTGGTAGATGCCATGGTGATGGGTGCCGACGATTCTATCGACGAACAGCTTTTATCAGAGGTAGAACAGGACGCCTGCCCCACCTGTGGATCCTGCTCCGGTATGTTTACCGCCAACTCCATGAACTGCCTGACCGAAGCACTCGGTCTCTCCCTACCGGGAAACGGCACCATTGTGGCCACTCACGCCAACAGAATAAGACTTTTTGAACAGGCCGCCAAGCAGATTGTAGAAATCACCTACAGTTACTACCGTGATGGCAACGAGGCCATATTGCCCCGCTCCATTGCCACACGCGATGCCTTTATGAATGCCATGACACTCGATATTGCCATGGGGGGATCGACCAATACCGTGTTGCACCTTTTGGCCATTGCCAACGAGGCCGGGGTCGACTTTACCATGAAAGAGATGGACCAGCTTTCGCGAAATGTTCCCTGCATCTGCAAAGTGGCCCCCAGCTCCTCTTACCACATCCAGGATGTGAACAGGGCCGGAGGTATCATGGGTATTTTGGGCGAACTGGAAAGAAAAAATTTACTGAACCTCCAGGTGTCACGGGTGGATGGGCCAACCCTGGCAGCTGCCATCGAAAAGTGGGACATCCGCAGGGTTGGCGAAGGTTCGGAAGCCAAAAAATGGTATGCCTCAGCCCCCGGTAACCAAGGCCGGAACCTGGTAATGGGCTCTCAGGAAAAATATTATCCGGAACTTGATCTCGATCGTCAGCATGGATGCATCCGCGCGGTGGACAACGCTTTTTCGAAGGAGGGTGGCCTGGCTGTTCTGTACGGGAACATTGCCCGAAATGGATGTATTGTTAAAACAGCAGGCGTTGATGCGTCGGTTTACCATTTCGAAGGGACAGCCCGGGTTTTTGAATCGCAGGAAGATTCATGTACCGGAATCCTGGAAGGAAAAGTGAAACCGGGGGATGTAGTAATTATCCGTTACGAAGGACCAAAGGGTGGTCCGGGTATGCAGGAGATGCTCTATCCTACCTCCTATCTGAAATCCAGGAAACTGGATAAGGCTTGTGCCCTGCTTACCGACGGGCGTTTCTCCGGAGGCACTTCCGGCCTTTCAATTGGCCATGTCTCACCCGAAGCAGCAGCAGGTGGTGAAATTGCCCTTGTAGAGGATGGGGACAAAATTATCATTGACATTCCCGGCAGGAAAATTGAGTGGATTGTCAGCGACAAGGTGCTGGGAGAGCGAATCTCCAAACAAAAGGCACGCGGAAATGAAGCTTACAAACCAGCCGCAAGGGTTCGTGAGATCAGTAGGGCATTGAAGGCCTATGCGCAAAATGTCTCCTCGGCGGATAAGGGGGCTGTTCGAA
The DNA here is from genome assembly GCA_964358545.1 of uncultured Tangfeifania sp. GTDB lineage: Bacteria > Bacteroidota > Bacteroidia > Bacteroidales > Prolixibacteraceae > CAINVV01. The sequence continues at coordinate 9,093 of CAYHQN010000063.1, forward strand.
TGCTGGACTAGGACGACTGGGACGACTGGGACGACTGGGAGAAGCCCGGTCCCTGAGCGGAGTCGAAGGGCAATATGAGTTGGAGAGACCAGGTCCCCGAGCGAAGCCGAGGGGCGTTGAGGGGACGACTAAGTGACAGAGTGAATCAAAAAATTGAAGAATAAATAAAATATATAACTTCTTATTTAGATAAATGATCAGATATGACAACTAAAAATGAGAAAATAAAAAATAGTCCGAAAGAACCCATTGAAATGTCGGGGTCAGAAGCAATGATCCGTTCGCTTGTTGCGGAGGGGGTTGACACAATTTTTGGATACCCGGGTGGGGCCATCATGCCTATCTACGACGCACTTTACGATTTTGATCACCATGTGAAGCACGTACTGGTGCGCCACGAACAGGGCGCAGTACATGCAGCCCAGGGTTATGCCCGCGTATCAGGCAAAGTAGGAGTCTGTTTTGCCACCTCCGGTCCGGGAGCGACCAACCTTATTACCGGTATCGCCGATGCCATGATCGACTCTACCCCAATAGTTTGCATCACTGGGCAGGTTACTTCAGGGCTACTTGGGACCGATGCTTTCCAGGAATCTGATGTGATCGGTATCTCCATGCCGGTTACCAAATGGAACTTTCAGATAACCAGTCCGGATGAAATTCCGGAGGCCATAGCCAAGGCATTTTACATTGCCGCAACCGGCCGGCCCGGACCGGTCTTAATCGATATTACCAAAGATGCGCAATTTGGAAAACTTAATTTTTTGTACGAAAAGTGTACCAAAATCCGCTCTTATGTTCCTGAATTTCCAACCGATAAAAAACATCTGAAGAAGGCGGCTGACCTGATCAACGAAGCCCAAAAACCATACCTTATCTATGGCCAGGGCATCCTGCTTTCAGGAGCGGAAAAAGAGCTTTTGAGCTTTATCGAAAAAACCGGCATACCGGCAGCATCTACCCTGCTCGGTATTTCGGCCCTTCAGAGCGATCATCCGCTGAACATGGGAATGCTTGGCATGCATGGAAACTACGCTCCAAATATTAAGACCAACGAATGTGATGTTTTGATTGCCATCGGAATGCGCTTTGACGACCGGGTAACCGGAAACATCAATACCTATGCCAAACAGGCCAAGGTCATTCACATCGAGATTGACCCGGCAGAGATCGATAAAAATATCAAAACGGATGTGGCCATCCTGGGCGATGCTAAACACTCGCTGAGGTTGCTGACTACATTGGTTGAAGAGAAGAAGCATACCTCATGGGTGAACGAATTCCTTCAGGCCAGACAAAAAGAGCATGACAAGGTAATTGTGAATGATCTGACACCCACCAAACCCGGATTGACCATGGGTGAAGTGGTACGCATGTCTACCAATCTTACCGAAAACAAAGCAGTGATTGTTACAGACGTTGGTCAGAACCAGATGGCAGCCGCCCGTTATGCCCGCTTCAATCAATCCAGATCGTGGGTCACCTCGGGTGGATTGGGAACCATGGGTTTTGGACTACCTGCAGCCATGGGCGCCAAATTCGGAGCGCCCGAAAAAGAGGTGATTCTCTTTGCCGGGGATGGTGGGATCCAGATGACTGTTCAGGAACTCGGGACCATTTCGCAGGAGAATTTACCGGTTAAAATCGTGGTGTTGAACAACGATTTCCTTGGAATGGTGCGCCAGTGGCAGGAGCTATTTTTTGAGAAGAGATATTCCTTCACCGAAATTACCAGTCCGGATTTCGTCAAACTCGCTGCAGCTTACGGAATACCCGGAGCCTCAGTTTCCGACAGAAAAGATCTGGAAACGGCCATGAAAGAGATGATCAATGCCAAAGGGCCCTACCTTCTTGAAGTCAAGATCGAACAGGAGGACAATATTTTCCCAATGGTCCCGGCCGGAGGAACAGTATCCAGGTGTCTGCTTGGTGCAGACGAATTGTAATACATTCAGAAACAATAGATATTATGAGACAAGAGTATATCATCACCGCGTACACCGAAAACCATATTGGTTTGCTCAACAGAATAACCATCATCTTCACCCGGAGAAAGGTGAATATTGAGAGTCTGACTGTTTCTGAATCGGCTATCGCCGGAATCTCCAAATTCACCATTGTGATCAACGAGGAGAAAGAAAAAGTGGTCAACATCGTCAAACAGATCGAGAAGTTGATTGATGTGCTGAAAGCTTTTTACCACACCAATGAAGAGATGATATTTCAGGAGATTGCCCTCTACAAAGTACCAACCCAGGCACTGATGGAGAGCGATCAGATCGAAAAGATGGTACGCAGCCACAATGCCCGGATTTTGGAAATCACTAAAGAGTACACAGTCATTGAGAAATCAGGACACAAAGAGGAGACACAGGCACTTTTCGAAGGACTGAACCAATTTGGTGTTTTGCAATTTATCCGCTCAGGACGGATCGCGATCACACGCTCACCCATTGAAAGACTCTCTGAATTTTTACGAGAAAGGGATGCGCTACTGAATAAGATGGAGAAGAAGTAAGGATGAGGAAAAGGAAAAGGAAAAATTTTGGAATTATTAACATAAACATTTATCATTAAAAAAGTTTTACAATGGCAAGAATTAAATTTGGAACAGAAGAAGAAAACGTAGTAACACGTGAGGAATTTCCGGTATCAAAAGCGCTGGAAATTCTTAAAGACGAAATTATAGCAGTTGTCGGTTATGGGGTCCAAGGTCCTGCACAAGCCATGAACATGAGAGACAATGGTTTTAAAGTAATTATTGGTCAGGCTCCTGAGTTTAAATCGGATTGGGAGAAAGCCATTAAAGACGGATGGGTTCCGGGTGAAACACTATTCCCGGTAGTTGAAGCTGTAAAAAAGGCTACTATTATCCAGTTTCTTGTTTCAGATGCTGCCCAGCGCTTGCTTTGGCCATCAATTAAACCGTACCTTAACGAAGGAGATGCCCTTTATTTTTCGCATGGTTTTTCAATAACTTTCAAAGAACAAACATCGGTAATTCCTCCGGGTAATATCGACGTGATCATGGCAGCTCCAAAAGGGTCAGGCGCCAGCGTGCGTACCAACTTTCTGGCCGGAACAGGTATTAATTCAAGTTACGCTGTATTTCAGGATTATACAGGCAGGGCATTGGACCGCACACTGGCACTTGGTATCGCTATAGGCTCGGGCTACATGTTTCCTACAACTTTTGAAAATGAAGTCTATTCCGACCTCACCGGTGAACGCGGTGTTTTGATGGGAGCATTAGCAGGTATTATCGAAGCGCAGTATAAAGTTCTTCGCGATAATGGTCATAGTCCTTCCGAATCTTTTAACGAAACTGTGGAAGAGCTTACTCAAAGTCTTATCCGTCTGGTTGACCAGAACGGAATGGACTGGATGTATTCCAATTGCAGTGCGACTGCTCAACGCGGCGCCCTCGACTGGAGACATAAATTCCGCGAAGCAACTTTGCCGGTTTTTGAAGATCTATACAAAAGTGTTAAAACGGGTGTGGAGACCAAACGCGTTCTTGATTCAACCAGCAGTATCGATTATAAAGATTTCCTGGAAATTGAATTGAAGGAGATGCGCGAATCAGAACTCTGGACAGCTGGAGCAGCAGTTCGCAAATTGAGACCGGGGAACAACTAACGATCATGGACAACAGAGTATATATTTTTGACACCACCCTGCGCGATGGCGAACAGGTGCCGGGATGCCAGCTGAACACGATCGAGAAGATTGAGGTGGCCAAGGTATTGGAGCAACTGGGGGTGGATGTGATTGAAGCCGGCTTCCCGATTTCGAGTCCGGGCGACTTCAAATCGGTGGTCGAAATTTCCAAGGCTGTCACCTGGCCCACCATCTGTGCATTGACGCGTGCCGTGGAGAAAGACATTGAAGTGGCTGCCGAGTCGTTGAAATACGCCAAACGCGGCCGTATTCACACAGGTATTGGCACATCACCTTACCACATCGTCTCCAAGCTCAATTCCAATCCGGAGGAGATATTGGAGAGAGCGGTGAAAGCCGTTAAATATGCCAAAAGATTCGTCGAGGATGTCGAATTTTATGCCGAAGATGCCGGCCGTTCAGACAATGTATACCTTGCAAGGGTGATAGAAGCCGTTATCAAAGCCGGCGCCACTGTGGTGAACATTCCGGATACGACAGGCTATTGCCTCCCCTACGATTTTGGTGAAAAGATCAAATTCCTGATGGAGAATGTGCCAAACATCCACAAAGCCATCATCTCGACCCACTGTCACAACGACCTTGGAATGGCAACAGCCAATACCATCGCCGGAGTGATGAACGGTGCACGTCAGGTAGAGGTGACTATCAACGGAATTGGCGAACGGGCCGGAAATACCTCCCTCGAAGAGGTGGTGATGATTCTTCGTTCGCACAAGGAGCTGAACCTGCACACCAACATCAACACCAAAAATATCTACAAGACCAGCAAGCTTGTCTCCAGCCTGATGAACATGCCGGTTCAGCCCAACAAGGCCATCGTTGGCCGTAACGCATTTGCCCATTCAAGCGGCATCCACCAGGACGGCGTTTTAAAAAACCGCGAAAATTACGAGATTATCGATCCGGTTGAGGTTGGCATCAACGAATCTTCGATCGTTCTGACCGCCCGCAGCGGACGAGCAGCGTTGAAGCACCACCTGGATATGCTGGGGGTTAAACTTGGAAAAGGAAAACTCGACGAAGTTTATCAAGACTTTCTGGTGATGGCCGACAAGAAAAAAGATATCAAGGAGGATGACCTTTTGGTATTGGTTGGCGAACTTGGCCATGGTGAACGCCGCATCAAACTCGACTTCCTGCAGGTTGTAACCGGTAAAAACCTGGTTCCTATGGCGACCCTGCGTTTGGATATTGCCGGAGAGAAATTTACGGCAACCGAATCAGGGAATGGCCCTGTCGATGCAGCCATCAAAGCTGTCAAGGCCATCATCCACCGCAAGGTGACCCTTCAGGAGTTCCTGATCCAGGCCATCAACAAAGGAAGCGACGACATAGGCAAGGTGCACATGCAGGTCGAACATGAAGGACTCGTTTTCAATGGTTTTGGCGCCAATACCGACATCATAACCGCATCTGTTGAGGCATTCCTGGATGCCATCAACAAAATTGGAAACAGTGAAATAGTTACTGACGTAAAATAATAATATTTTGGAGCCAACAACATTATTTGACAAGATCTGGGATGCCCATGTGGTGAACAAAATCGAAGGAGGCCCCTCTGTGTTGTACATCGACAGGCACTTCATCCACGAGGTTACCAGTCCGGTAGCATTTTCAGGATTGGAAAGCCGTGGATTGACCGTCTTCCGTCCGCAAAATACAGTGGCAACACCAGACCACAACGTACCGACCATCGAGCAACACCTGCCAATCCGCGAGGAACTCTCCCGCAAGCAGGTTGAAACCCTCACCACCAATTGTGAGCGGCACAAAATCCCCATGTACGGCCTTAGCCACAAATGGCATGGCATCGTGCACATCATTGGTCCTGAGCTAGGTATCACCCAGCCCGGTATGACCATCGTCTGCGGCGACAGCCACACCTCTACCCACGGCGCCTTTGGGGCCATTGCTTTCGGTATTGGCACCAGCGAGGTCGAGATGGTCTTCGCCAGTCAGTGCATCCTCCAGCCCAAACCAAAAAAGATGAGGATCAATGTCGAAGGGAAATTGGGTAAGAATGTCACTTCCAAAGACATCGCGCTCTATGTTATTGCCAAAATCACCACTTCAGGAGGTACCGGTCACTTCGTCGAATTTGCAGGATCAGCCATCCGCTCCCTCTCCATGGAAGCCCGGATGACCCTCTGCAACATGAGCATCGAAAGTGGCGCCCGTGGCGGGATGATTGCCCCCGACGAAACTACTTTTGCCTATTTGAAGGGTCGCGAAGAAGCTCCGAAAGGAGCAGCCTGGGATCAAAAAGTGGCGGAGTGGAAAAAACTCAAGACAGATGAAAATGCTGTTTTCGACTCTGAGTACACCTTCGATGCAGCGGATATCACTCCCATGATCACCTATGGCACCAATCCCGGAATGGGAGTAGGAGTCGAAGGCGCCATCCCTACCGGGGATGACCTGACAGGCAGCGACCGTGCAACTTTTCTTAAATCACTCGATTACATGGGTTTCAAACCCGGGGAGAAGCTGAAAGGGAAGAAAATCGACTACGTCTTCATTGGCAGTTGTACCAATGGACGAATCGAAGACTTCCGGCAATTTGCCAACTACATCAAGGGCAAGAAAAAAGCCTCCTGGGTTACAGCCTGGATCGTTCCCGGCTCAAAACAGGTAGAGCAGCAAATCCGCGAAGAGGGACTGGTTGAGATCATGGAATCGGCAGGCTTCGCGCTCCGCCAACCAGGGTGTTCGGCTTGTCTGGCCATGAACGACGACAAAATCCCGGAAGGAAAATATGCTGTCTCCACCTCAAACCGCAATTTCGAAGGTCGTCAGGGACCCGGCGCCCGCACCATGCTGGCCAGTCCTCTGATGGCGGCAGCGGCAGCGGTTAGTGGAGTAATTTCTGACCCGAGGGAATAAATTAATTACAAATTACAGATTAAAGATTAAAAATTAAAGAACCACATAATCAACTTATTATGTATTATCAGTTTTGTAATTTTATCTGTAATTCGCCTGCTTTGGCAATTTTTAATCTGTACTTTTTAATTTTTAATTAAAAAATGGCAATAGATAAATTCCACAAAATAATCAGTTCCGCTATTCCCCTTCCCATCGAGAATGTGGATACGGACCAGATCATCCCTGCCAGGTTCCTGAAGGCGGTTGAGCGCAAAGGATTTGGCGAAAATTTGTTCCGCGACTGGCGTTACAGGAAAGATGGCACACCCAACCCTGATTTCGTCCTGAACAATCCGAAATATTCGGGAACCATTTTGGTCGCCGGAAAGAATTTCGGCAGTGGTTCGAGCCGCGAACATGCTGCATGGTCGGTTTATGACTTTGGTTTCAGGGTCGTCGTTTCCAGCTTTTTTGCCGATATTTTCAAGGGCAACGTCCTCAACAACGGGCTATTGCCGATCCAGGTACCTGAAGCTTTTCTGACAGGAATGTTCGAGTCGATCGAAAAAGATCCCTCGGCCACTTTTGAAGTGGATCTGGAAACCCAGACAATCCGGAACAACAGCTTAGGGACAGAATTTATATTCGATATCAACCCGTATAAAAAAGAGTGCCTCTTGAAAGGGTACGATGACATTGATTACCTGCTCAGTCTCAAAAAGGAGATTGAAGCCTTTGAAATGAACTAACTATTACGATGAAGAACAAAGTATACATCATGGATACAACCCTGAGGGATGGGGAACAGACCTCCGGGGTATCCTTTTCGGATGCTGAGAAACTGAACATCGCCAAGATTCTGCTGGAAGAGGTCAGGGTTGACTACCTTGAGATCGCTTCTGCCAGGGTATCCGACGGTGAGATGCTTGGCGCCAGAAAGGTAATGGATTGGGCCCGGGGAACCGAGTATCACGACAAAATTGAGATTCTTGGCTTCGTGGATGGATCCACCTCCCTCGACTGGATCGCCAAAGCGGGAGGCAAAGTGATCAACCTTCTTGGTAAAGGATCACTGCGCCACGTCACGCAACAGCTGAAGAAGAGTCCGGAGCAACATCTGGCAGATCTCAAAAAATCGATCGCCCTTGCTCAGGAGATGAACATTTCGGTCAACCTCTACCTGGAAGACTGGTCGAACGGCATGCGCAATTCGCCGGAGTATGTCCATTTCATGCTTGAAGGTCTTAAAAATGAGCCGATCAGGAGGTTGATGCTTCCGGATACGCTTGGAATCCTCAACCCTACAGAGACTTTTGAGTTTTGCTCGATCATGATGCGCGACTTTCCAATGCTCCACTTTGATTTTCATGCCCACAACGACTACGACCTGGCCGTTGCCAATGTCGATGCGGCATTGCGTGCCGGCATAAGAACCGTACATACGACCATCAACGGACTGGGCGAAAGGGCAGGAAATGCGCCCCTTTCGAGCGTCGTGGCGTTAATGAACGACCACCTGAAGATGTCAAATTCGATCAACGAGCGCAAGCTGAACATGGTGAGCCGTCTGGTGGAGACCTTTTCCGGTATCCATATCTCCGGCAACAAGCCCATCATCGGCGAAAATGTTTTCACCCAATGCAGTGGAATACACGCCGATGGCGACAACAAAGACAACCTCTATTACAACGATCTGCTGCCGGAACGATTTGGCCGTACCCGGAAATATGCACTGGGCAAGACTTCGGGCAAGGCCAATATCGCCAAAAATCTTGAAGAGATGGGCATACGGCTGGATGCCGACAATCTAAAAAGGGTCACAGACAAGGTGATTGAGCTTGCCGACAAGAAAGAGACAGTTACTTCTGAGGATCTTCCTTACATTCTTTCGGACGTGTTGAAAAGTGAATCTATTTTCGAACGGATCACCCTAAAAAACTACGCTATCTCCCATGCGCTTGGGATGCGTCCGATGGCGACTGTTTGTATTGAGATGAACGGGATTCTTTACGAAGAGGCAAGTTCGGGCGATGGTCAATATGATGCCTTCATGAACGCGCTCAGACAAATATACTTCAAACTTGACAAGCAACTGCCCGTGCTGGTCAATTATACCGTCACAATTCCACCCGGAGGAAGAACAGACGCTTTGGTTGAGACCCTGATCACCTGGAACATGGGCCGTGAATTTAAAACACGCGGACTGGATCCCGATCAGACTGCTGCAGCAATCAAGGCCACCATCAAAATGCTGAACATCATTGAAAGCAATGGGCAAATCTATTAAGTGATTTGAGAAAAGAGAACAGGGTAATGTGAAAATTGGAAAATGTGAAAATGTGAAAATTAAGTGTTCTGCCAGAGAAAATTTTGATGATATAAAACCTTATTTTCTTTAGCAATCTTAGTAGAAAGCATAAAACCAGTGAACCCAATCTTATTACCTTATTAAATTTGTATAAAGAATCATTATTGACTCTGTCTGAAATATTTTAATAAGATAATAAGGTTTAAATTTGTTCAGTCGAACTTTTCTACTAAGGTTGCTAAAGAAAATAAGGTTTTATATAATCGTGACAGACTGATACCTACTACATAATAAAATTCAATTATTTACCCTTCGACTTCGCTCAGGAACCACCTCGCTTAGGTACAGATAACATTTCAAACAATTCAAACATTTCAAACATTTCAAACATTTCAAACAATAAATACGCTTTATGAAATTGAACATCGCTGTTTTGGCCGGAGACGGAATCGGGCCTGAAATTGTTGCCCAGGGCCTTCGGGTAACTGAAGCTATAGCCAGAAAATTCGGGCACGAACTGCACACCGAAAAGGCGCTGGTCGGAGCCGTTGCCATCGATGCAACAGGGAATCCATACCCCGATGAAACCCACGAACTTTGTATGAAATCGGATGCCGTTCTCTTTGGTGCCATCGGTCATCCGCGTTTCGACAACGATCCGTCTGCCAAAGTCCGTCCCGAGCAGGGACTGCTTGCCATGCGCAAAAAACTGGGACTCTATGCCAACATCCGTCCACTGATCACCTTTCCTTCTTTGTTGGACAAATCCCCGCTCAAAACCGAGCGCATCGAAGGGGCCGATTTTGTGGTCATCCGCGAACTTACCGGCGGGATGTATTTCGGCGAGCCGCAGGGACGCAGTGAAAACGGAGACACTGCTTATGATACTTGCATTTACACCCGCATGGAGGTAGAACGCATCCTGAAACTTTCGTTCGAATTTGCAATGAAACGCAAAAAGCGGCTCACGGTAGTCGACAAAGCCAATGTTTTGGCAACTTCCCGTCTCTGGAGACAAATTTCGAAGGAAATGGAACCACAGTACCCTGAAGTTGAAGTGGAATATATGTTCGTCGACAATGCTGCCATGCAGCTTATCCAGTGGCCAAAACGCTTCGATGTGATGGTGACTGAAAATATGTTTGGGGATATCCTCACCGACGAAGCCAGTGTAATAGCAGGTTCTATGGGAATGTTACCGTCGGCTTCCATCGGGATACACACCTCAGTCTTTGAGCCTATTCATGGTTCTTACCCGCAGGCTACCGGCAAAAATATCGCCAATCCTTGCGCGACGATCCTTTCTGTCGCCATGTTGTTCGAATATGCCTATTCACTCGACAAGGAAGCAGCCCTTATCAGGGAAGCCGTCGAGGCATCACTGGTAGCCGGAGCCGTTACCGAGGACCTTACGGACGACAAATCCAAAGCGCTCTCTACTTCAGCCGTGGGAGACTGGATCGTAGCGTATATTCAAAAATAATAAATATATTACATTATTAATGTGAATTATCTTACATTTGTAATGTATATTATTTAACTTTAATAATGTTAAAATGCTTAAAGAAGTTCTGAAACAAATCATTCTGTCACAAAAAGCGTGGCTCACTCCTGAAGAGAAAGAGATTCAACGGGAGCAGTTTGACAGATTTCTGACTCTACCACCCTTTGCTTACATCCTGACCGGCGTGAGGCGATCAGGGAAAAGCACCTTGCTAAAGCAGATCATGCGGCAACACGCTTGTGTAAACTATTTCAATTTTGAAGATAGCCGTGCAGCCGGATTTGAACTCTCCGATTTTATGACTTTAGAAGAATTGTTTCTTGAAATCAACGGGAACAATTCCATCTTATTTTTTGATGAGATTCAAAATGTAAAAGAATGGGAGAGGTTTGTCAGGGAAGCGGTTGACAGAAATAAATGTCTAGTAATTACCGGATCAAATGCCAATATGCTGAGTCGCGAACTTGGCACAAAATTAACTGGCCGTCATCTTGATTCCGCAGTGTTTCCCTTCTCCTATTCCGAATATCTCACCTATTTAGACTTGACCCCAAGTGCGCAAACTTTTGAATCATTCCTTGCACAGGGAGGTTTTCCAGGCTATCTAAATTTTGGTAAAGGGGAGATGCTTTCTACACTCGTGTCCGATATATTGTTCCGAGACATTTTTATGCGTTACAATTTGCGGAATCAGGAGGTTTATAAGAGGATTGTACAATTTCTTCTAAGTAACGTAGGGAAAGAAATTTCATCCAACAATCTAAAAAATACATTTGAAATAGCTTCAACCACTTCTGTTTTGGAATTTCTTAGTTATCTCGTAGATGCATACCTTTTGTTTCTTGTTCCGAAATATGATACTTCGCTGAAAGTACAAGTAAGAAATCCAAAAAAGATCTATGCCATTGATCAAGGGCTGGTAAACTTTTCCTCGGTTTCAGGGTCTCCTGATTATGGCAGATTATTTGAAAACACAATATTCCTGCACTTAAAACGTACCGGAAAGGAAATATGGTACTTTAAGGGGAAGAAGGAATGTGATTTCATTTATCGTGACAGCAGCAAGAACATCACCGCCATTCAGGTTTGCTGGCAAGTAGATCAACTTAATTTAAAAAGAGAGTTGGATGGAATAATTGAAGCAATGACAGAACTTAAACTTAATTATGGAACAATTATAACTTTTGATCAGGAAGACAAAATTGTGCAGGAAAACTTCACTATCAATTTGATCCCGGCCTGGAAATGGCTAATTCTGAAATAGTTACAAGTTACAAGTTATGAGTTATGAGTTATGAGTTATGAGTTATTTTGGATTTGTGTTTTAAAAGGTAATAGTGCAAAAAATAGTTTAAAAATTACTGTAATGGTGCCAGTTGCCTTTCCTAACTCATAACTTATAACTCATAACTCAAAGGTATGGTTGAATTACTTTCACCCAAGCCTTGTACCCTTCGCCCAACAGGTGTAACCCATCGTTGGTATACATGGGATTCAGCAGATCGTCGTTGGGATTTTTCAACTCCCTGAACAGATCAACGTAGGTGGCGCCCAGTCTGGGACAAATAGTCCTGAGCCGTTCGTTGAGATCTTTCACCTGGGGAGTCCGGGTTGTATGACTTGCAAAGGTTTTGAAAGTATTGTTCACTGGCAAAATACTCTGCACATAAACCTTCGTCTTTGGCGATTTTGTGCGAATGGTCGAGACGATTTTGCAAATATTGACGTAAACCGAATCCGGAGAGATGTTCTTTGCAAGATCGTTGATCCCGATCAGCAAAAAAACTTTTGCCGGCTGTGCCCTTGTTACCTGGTACAGACGGAAGAGCACACCCTCGCTGGTGTCGCCACTGATACCCCTGTTTTTGGCACGCGGATTTCCGAGCAACTCACTCCATTCCGAACCATCGGTAATGCTGTTTCCCAAAAAGATGATCTCATTTTTCGTATCCGGTAAAATTTCGAAAAGGGATTTTCGCTGATCGTAATAGGTTCCGAATTTGGAAGATTGTGCAAAAGAACAAAGGGAAATAGATAGAAATACGATTGAAATTGACAGGCGCATGGATGAGGAGCTTAAAGGATTTAAATCGTTTGATGTGTTTGTAAACTAATTTCCATTCCCGTATTTAAAATTTCACAAGCTAACGGATTTTCAGGAGTAAAATCCTCAGAACTCATTGGGTGTGGTTCAATTCTTGTATCTATATAACTTGCCAATGATAACATTTGAACTTGTAAATCAAAGTAATCGATTTGTTTATTCTCATCAAATATGAATGCTAAATCTATATCACTATGGGCTGATTGCTTATTTTTAGCATAGGAGCCAAAAAGATAAACTTTTGTAAATTTCAAATTCTCCTTTTGTAAACAGAGAATATATGAATTAATTATTTGATTAATTCCTTTATCCATAGCCTGTGTGCTTTTATTTTTTCAACCCATTTATCAGTAAACTCGTATGTACACTTATTTTCAATATTTGCTTGTTCCATATTTTCCTAATCCTGAAACAAATGTAACAAAATTATGCCAAAATATGGCCTTCCCCTATATTTGCCTTGCTTGCTCAGATTTGTAATTCAGTGCCTTTCTGTTAAAATAGTTACCCATCTTTGACCGGAAAAAATTACAAATTAGGGCACCGGGGATTTTGTCCACAGCCTCGCAAGGCGGGTTGTTGGCTACTTCAGTAAGTCGCCAACGAAGGATCATTCCCTTTCAGGAACCCCTTCATCTTATATATAGCATGTAAATGAACGCACTTTATTGCTAAATTCGTCCGGTTACTTCGGGATACACGCCGCGCCAGCGGGGGGAATTAGCGATTTTTGCCGGATAGCATAACGGCTCCAACGTTTTTCATTTCTTATCTGTTAACCGCTTCACAGCTTTATCCCATTCATCAGGTTCAGAAGCTTCAATCATTTTTGTAAATTTCGCATATTCCTTATGAACATGTTCTTTGGCCATTTCGGCTGAGATAGCGCCGGCATCGGGCAGGATTTCTTTCTCGTTGAGCGTTAGAAATGCGTGTAACTTACTAATCCAGTCATTCATATACATGGGTTTCCGATCCAGTGCCTGCATTTCGGCAAATTCAAGATATTGGTTCACTATTCGGTTAAGCATTTCGAGTTCTTCAGGGTTTAAATAGTTTTTAGCCACCTCTGCATCTTGTTTGCGGATTTGCTCACCCGGCCAGTTGGTCAGGCCCATATTGGTTCTGGAGGCATTGGCACGGAGCATAAGCAATTCGGCAGCAGTATGTTGGTGTATGGCCCAATGAAATTTATTTTGCACAGTGGCAAAAAATTCAAGTGTTGATGGCTGATTGGGATCATAATCTACACTGGTAGCGTAAATGTCGCATATTTTACGGTAAAATACTTTTTCGGATGATCGGATATCCCGGATTTGTGAAAGCAGCTCATCAAAATAGTTGTTCCGTGCTTGTTTAAGTCGTTCGTCGTCAAGTACAAATCCTTTAATAATAAATTCTTTCAACTGGCTGGTGGCCCATATCCGGAACTGGGTTGCAATACTTGATTTAATGCGATAGCCTACTGAAATAACTGCATCAAGATTATAATAGGCAATGAGTCGCTTTATTTTCCGCCTTCCTTCTTCTTGAACTGTCAAGAAATCCTTGACAGTTGAATTTTCGTCCAATTCTCCTTCCTTATAGATATTGATCAAATGGAGACTGATATTTTGCTTTGTGGTTTGGAACAAATCTGCCATTTGCTGTTGAGTCACCCAAACGCTTTCATTCTCCAGCCGGACATCAATCTTGGTATTTCCCTGTTTACTCCGGTAAATTAATATTTCTCCTTTGGGCTCCATAGCTGTTCTATTTAATCAAATATCATGAAAGTATTACTTCCCAGAGGGCGCAAAATGCAATCTGCACCCTATTACTCTATTAACAACCGTTTTATTCTGTAACCAATATAACCAACATTCCGTTCTCCCCGGCATAAACTGCACCAGCTGGGTTTCCCGCTGGTGCGGTTTGTTGGCTACTCATGTAAGTCGCCAACGAAGGTTCATTCCCTTTCAGAAACCCCTTCATCTTTTATACAGCATGTAAA
>CAYHQN010000064.1:0-23469 GCA_964358545.1 uncultured Tangfeifania sp.
CAAAGAACATGAATAATAAGTACTTCCGCTCTTGTTTAGTCAAATGACTTAAACTATGGTGGGGTTGGGGGAGGTCAAAAATGAGTAAGTAATAAAGTAAGACATTATATTGTTCTTACTACTTATGTCACACAGAGTTGAATTTAAAAATAGCATAAATATGAAGAGAAGTGAAATCAACCGCATTATAACTGATGCTAAAGAATTTATGGCAGGGAAATGTTTTCTGCTGCCGCCCTGGGCAGCCTGGTCAGTAGCAGATTGGAAAGAACATCTGACTGAAACCGACGAAATCCGCAATAACTTTCTGGGATGGGATATTACCGATTTTGGATCCGGGGATTTTAAATCCAGGGGACTGTTTCTCTTTACAATTCGCAATGGGAAATTGGGTGCCGACTTGAAGCCCTATGCCGAGAAAATCATGATAGTGGAAGAAAATCAGGAGACTCCAATGCATTTTCACTGGTCCAAGATGGAAGATATTATCAACCGTGGTGGCGGAAATCTGGTCATCGAGTTGTACAACTCCAAACCGGATGACAGCATGGATTCAACAGCAGTTCACTTCAAAACGGATGGCATGCAGCGAACGGTGGAAGCGGGTGGGAAAGTCATTCTGAAACCGGGTGAAAGCATCACATTGGAGCATGGAGTGTACCACCGTTTTTACGGAGAGGCCGGAAAAGGAAAAGTATTGGTGGGCGAAGTCAGCGCCGTCAACGATGATGCTTCCGACAATTGCTTTTTTGAAGAAATCGGACGATTTCCGGTGATAGAAGAGGATGAAGAACCGATTCACCTGTTGGTGGGGGATTACAGTAAGTTTTTGGTTTGATCGTTTTCAAATATTACACAGAGTTCCACAGAGAAGCACAGAGTTACACGGAGATGATATGGAAATAAGAAAGGGAGACCGGAAAACGGCGAGTGGAGAAAGGAATACGGTGAAACGGACACTTGAGAAAGAAGATGAAGTTGGGGTTGTATCCAGGGGTTATTAAAACATTTGCCGATTTTTTCTTGCTCTGTGTAACTCTGTGACTTCTCTGTGTAACAAATTATTTGAGGACATAATGATAAAATAGATAATATGATAACAGTTTCTGGTGCCGGGTGCTGTCTGGTAGATGTACTATACAATAACATTAATTTTTCAGCTGAGATGATGCAGCCTTTCCTATCGAAAGTACGGGGTGATGGGGGACTTTTACCCGGGCAACTGGTCTTTCTGGAAGATTTTGCCAGATTTGCACAAATTCCGTTCGAAGAGATACTAAGCCGGATTACAAAGGATCAATCTCCCGATAAAATCAATATCGGAGGACCCTCCATCGTCCCATTGATCCACCTGGCTCAGTTGACGGCAGGAGAGGAATGTGTTGTAAAATTTTATGGCAGAGGGGGTTCAGATGAAAATGGGTTGTATCTGCAAGCTGCATTGAAAGAATCGCCCGTTATCTTGCAGGATTATCAACTGGTTGATGGTTATACTCCATCTACTTTTGTTCTTTCTGATCCTGATTTTGACAATGGTCACGGAGAACGGATCTTTATCAATACCATCGGCGCTGCCAATGAGTTCCGGCCTGATTCCCTGAAAGATGATTTTTATAACTCAGACATTGTAGTTTTTGGCGGAACAGCGCTGGTTCCATCCATCCATGACCGGCTCGGTGAGTTGTTGAAAAGAGCCAGGGAACACGGAGCTATCACGGTAGTGAATACTGTTTTTGATTTCAGAAATGAAAAATTAAACCCGCACCTGAAATGGCCTTTGGGAGAAACTGCTGATAGCTACCAACACATTGATTTACTGGTTACCGATCATGAAGAGGCGCTTCGTTTAAGCGGAACAACGAATACGGAAGATGCGTGCAGCTTCTTCATGCAAAGTCGATTATCCGCTTTTGTAATCACCAATGGATCGAAAGATGTTTATGTCTGGTCGAATGGGAGTCTATTTGCAAAACTGGAATTACAAACAATTCCGATTAGCCATCAGATATACAATGATTTAAAAATAAATAGAGTAGGGGATACAACCGGCTGTGGCGACAATTTTGTAGGTGGTGTTCTCTATTCAATCGTTGAGCAATTAAAGCAGAGGAAAAGTCCGCTCGATCTGATAGAAGCATCAGCATGGGGCGTTGTATCAGGAGGTTTTACCTGCTTTTATGTTGGAGGTATGTACCATGAAACGACAAAAGGGGAAAAACTTGCCAAAATAAAATCTTATTATGTACAATACAAAAAGCAAACCGGATATTGATCCCGGTAAAATTGTCATTTTCGGAGCCGGTAAAATAGGGAGGTCCTTTCTCGGTCAGCTTTTTGGATGCGCAGGCTATCGGGTGGTTTTTGTTGATGTGGATTCTGTTTTGGTCGAAAGGCTCAACGAAAGGGGGAGCTATCCGGTGATTATCAAAGGCGAAACGGAGCAGGAGATCATCGTTCCCAATGTAAGCGCCATTCTGGCTTTTGACAAGGATAAGGTGACTGAAGCGGTTGCATCGGCAGGTATTCTCTCTGTCAATGTGGGTAAAAATGCTCTGGGAAAGGTGATTCCAATAATAGCAGAAGGCCTAAAAATCAGATACATACAACATCCTAACGCTCCGTTGGATATCATTCTGGCCGAGAACATGCGCGATGCGGCCCAATTTGTCAGGGAACAGCTCATGCTCAGTCTGCCCGAAAATTATCCGATTGAAAAATTGGTTGGTCTGGTCGAAACAAGCATAGGGAAAATGGTCCCAATCATGCCGTTGGCCGAGATGGAGAAGGATCCCCTGATGGTCTTTGCAGAACCTTACAACAGTCTGATACTCGATCAGAAAGGGTTCAGATCAAATATACCGGTAGTAAAGGGATTGTCACCCAAATCAAATATCAAAGCATGGGTCGACCGCAAAGCCTTCATACACAACCTGGGTCATGCGACAGCGGCCTATTTTGGCTATTTTCTTCACCCGGAGTTGATTTATATGTATGAAGTTTTGGATGATCCTGAGGTACTCCGTTTTACCAGGGAAGTCATGCTTCAGTCGGCTGCTGTTTTATTAAAATGCTATCCGGATGATTTTACGCTTAATGACCTGGTCGTTCATACGGATGACCTGATCCGGCGATTTCGCAACAAAGCCCTGAAAGACACAGTTTACAGGGTAGGACAGGACCTTACCAGGAAGTTGGGCGAAGGCGACCGTTTTATGGGCGTCATTCGGCTGGCTATTGGGAAGAAGCTGCCTTACGATCTGATTTTAAGGGTTTTGACTTACGGATTTTTCTTTCAGGCAACCAACGAAGAGGGTCAGATGACTGAATCGGATATGACATTTCTGAAAAAATTGTCAGTTGATTTTGAAGATGCCATAACAAATTTTTTACTGCTTGATCCTAATTCCGATGCGCAACTGATCCTTGAATTAGCAGAATTTCATAGTCAATTAAAAATGATTCATAAACATCATGGTTAAGATTTGGATTACCTTTTTTATCCTTGTTGGCGCATTTCAGCTCAATGCCCGTACCTCCCATCTTGTTAAAACCCTATATCCTACAGAGGATGTGGTCATTGCCGATTGGGATGTTACTTCCGTGGAGTTTGGAGCCGACAATACCGGAACGAAAGACGCAACGGTTGCAATACAGGCGGCCATCGACTCCTGTTACAGCCACAAAGGAGGTACCGTCTGGATGCCGGCAGGAACCTACAAAATCACACGTACCCTGGAGGTCAGAAACTTTGTCACGCTTCGCGGCGACTGGAGAGATCCCGATAAAGGTTCGGGAAGTTACGGCACTGTACTTTCAGCTCAACTTCCGGCCGGCGATGGGGGTCCCGTACTGCTCAAAATAGGTTACAGTGCCGGGGTTATGGGGCTTACGACTTTTTATCCCAACCAGAATGCTGTGCATCCTATCCCATACAATTATACATTTTACATTGAAGGATGGGTGATGTGTCCGGCTGTGATCAATTGCACAATGCTCAATTCGTATTGTGGATTAGGGGTCAATGCCCTGAACAACAAAAATGCCATTGAAGTTGGCACCTTTAAAAATATCAGGGGAACCGCTTTGTTTCGTGGTGTTGTTGCCGAAAATGCAAGCGATGTTTCTACGTGGGAAAATATCAATTTCAGCGGCAAATACTGGGCGAAAGCCGGGAAGAAATACAATGCGCCAACCATTTCGCAACTGTGCGATTATACCTCGCAGAACGGTATAGCCTTTACTTTTGGTGACCTGGAGTGGGAGCAGTTTTACAAAATAGGATGTTCCGGATATAAAATTGGAATACAATTTGTGAAGGGCTCGCGTATCTCTTTCTGTGGCGTCTTCTTTGGCGCCCAAATTGAAGGCTGCAAAACTGCAGTGGAGGCCAATCAGCTGGATCCAAGATGGGGTGCCGCATTCCTGCAAAGTACCCTTCAGGGCAGCGCCTTTGCCGTCAACAACAAAAGCAAAGGTTACCTGAAAGTGACAGATTGCAAGGTTTCAGGCGAAATTTCAGGAAATGTATGGGTCAGCAATCCCGGTTCAGTTAAAACTTACCAGGAAGTTGTTCTCCCGAAAGTTTCACGTCTGGTCCTATATAACTGTTCGGATGTTCCCCATGCTGTTCCCGGATCGGTACTTCCAACCGAAGATGCGGCATCAGCCATTCAGCAAATTTTGAACCGTGCCGGCTCAGATGGGGGAGGTGTGGTCTATCTGCCGGCAGGATGGTACAAAATAAGCGGCCATTTGACAGTGCCTGCCAATGTTGAACTGCGCGGTTGCTCTTCAATTCCCTCCCTGGATGGAAAACAGAGTTTCGGAACCGTGCTGATGGGGTACGAAGGCGCCAATACTCCCGATCCGGAAGGGACTGCACTGGTAACGTTAAACGGAAGTCATTCAGGTATAAGTGGTTTGCGGTTTTTCTACCCGGAAAACAATCCTGCCGAAGGAATTAAACCATACCCGTTCACTATCCGTGGGAAAGGGGATCACCAGTACATCGTCAACATTGGGATGATCGGCGTTTTCAATGGAATAGATCTAGCTTCCAATCAATGTACCAACCACATTGTACGCAAAGTGATTGGTACCATCTACCACAATGGGATCGTAATTGGTTCGGGAAATGGTCGTATCGAAGGCTGTCTGACCAATGGGGCCAAAGTTTGCAGGGTAGGATACAATATTCCTGACTGGGCCAGTGAGTCAAATGTGTTCAAAGAGATTGTTGACCCTATTACCCGCCCGAACGAGCAACTTATCGTGATCAAAGGTTCTTCTGATGAGCAATTGCTCAATAATTTTGCCTATGGTTCACAAACGGGCGTTACCATTCATTCCGGTAAAGTGAATATCTTTAACTTTGGGACAGACAATCTGGCCAAAGAGGGAAATTCGCTGCGGATAATGAGTGGAGAGGTGAAAGCCATGAACGTGATGCGTTACAATGGATCAACTGTTTCGGGAACCATCACCGGTTTATACAATGAGATGTATATTGGAGAAAATGAGGCTAAGAGAAGCAGGTAGCTATTGGCTGTTAGCGATTAGCTTTTAGCCATTATTCCCAAATAGATAATTTTAATTATAACTTTAATTAATAATTGTATATAGCTTAATAATAGCGTCTTGTAATTTGTAATTTTCCATGAACTCCAGAGAACGCATTCTTGCCGCCATTCAGCACAAAACGCCTGATCGTATACCTGTAGATCTTGGCGCTACTCCCAGCAGCGGAATCTCCGTGGTTGCTTACCACCGGTTGATACGGCATCTTGGAATGGGGAACCTCCCAAACAAGGTTTATGATGTGATCCAGGAAGTTACACAACCTGAAATGCAACTGCTGGATCATTTTGGTTTGGCAAAGATCTCACCTTCTGGGGTGGTGGCATCAACACGCAAAGCGTCCTGAACAGGGCCACGCCTTCAGAGGTTAAAAAGCATGTCAGGGCAAATCTGGAACTCTTTGCCCCGGGCGGAGGTTATGTTTTCAATACTGTCCACAACATCTTGTCGGATGTTCCACCTGAGAATATTGTGGCGATGTTTGAGGCAGTTAAGGAGTTCAGAGGATGATTAAGAAAGAGGGGGAGACTGGGGGACTAGAAGACTAGGGGACTGGGGGATCGCAACTATCAATATTTTAGCCCTTTGTGTTCCTTTGTGAGATCCTTCGTGGCCTTAGTGGTAAGAAACAAAGGTCACAAAGTAAAGCACAAAGGACTCTAAAATATTTTGTTAAATAATTTCACATAAATAGTTGAATATATGGGACATAAAGCGGAAAAGGCAATCAATTACTTCAAGGCGGGGTATAATTGTGCGCAGTCGGTTGTGGCAGCATTTAAAGACGATATGGGTTTTGATGAAAACCTGGCACTGGAAATCTCTGTTGGGTTTGGAGGAGGTATGGGACGGTTGCAGGAGAAATGCGGTGCTGTGACCGGGGCCTTCATGGTAATAGGGCTTTACAGTTCCAAACTGCATCAGGATAACATCAGCCGGAAAAATCATTCTTATGCGTTGATCCAGCAGTTTGATCAGAAATTCAGGTCGATTCATCAAACCACGCAGTGCAGCGAATTGCTGAGATGTGATTTGAGATCGGAAGAAGGGCATACCTTTGCAGTCGAAAACAAGCTATTCGAAAAGGTTTGTGAAAAGTGTATCACGGATGCCATCGGGATCGTGGAAGAATTGGTAGTTCTGAACCACCAATAAACATCACTTTATTTGTATCCTGGTGTCATTTTTCACCACAATAGGCACATAGGACACATAAGTTTCTATTGTGACCTATGTGCCTATTGTGGTGAATTTTAAAATTGCTTTATTAAGAATCGTTCTCTATTTTCATCTATCTTTATAGCCCAATGGATCACAGAAATGTCAAAACTGAATATTAAATGTACAATTTGCTGTATACGATAACATTAACGCTGATTTTGCTTGCTCTGACCTCTTGCGGAACCTGGCCTGAAAAGGCAAAGGAGTTAACTAACAATAAATCAACCAATGGTTTACAAGAAGATAGCGGAGATAAAAGTGATTACCAGACTGTTACAGCCTTGCTGCTATCCCCTAAACATCCAAGACCCGGTGAACCTTTCAGTGTGCTTGCAGTTGGCGGTAAAAGTATCCTGAAATCAAAAATTAAAATTTCCTCCGATGCCACAGGATCCATGAAAGGCAGGGGCGGGGAGGGGTTGCCTTTCTGGCGCATTGAGCAGTTCAAAGGGCTACCGGAAGGTAAATACCGGATTTCGCTGCAGGACAGTAAAGAGGAGGCCCAGCTTGATTTTGCAGTCAAAAGTCAACCGGTTCAATCCTCTGACCCGGGTGTCTGGAAGACAGGGAAGGGATGGGATGCCGCATCCGAAGAGCTCTATTCGGCCTGGGTTAATGCGCTTTTTTACGATGCGGACGAACGCGCCACCTGGAAAGCGCTGGACGAAGTGACCCAGAACCGCGACAGAAATTTTCTCTACAACCATCTCTCTCTTGATGAAGACAATGCAGTCGATAAAAATCGGGTCCTTATGCAGCCTGATTGTGCCGATAATCCATTTTACCTCCGTGCATACTTTGCCTGGAAGCTGGGGCTTCCCTTTGGCTACCACGAGTGCGACCGGGGGTATCTTGGTAAGGCTCCCAGAACGGGCAGATGGGTCACCAATGAGACAAGCCTCTCCGGATCCGGTCCGACCCGGAAGTTCAATACTTTTGTGCGAATGGTGATGAATGGCGTTCATTCAGGCACTGCCCGCACGGCTTTAAACGACGAAAGCTCAGATTATTACCCTGTATCCCTTACTGCCAGTGCCCTGAGGCCCGGAGTGGTTTTTGCAGACCCTTATGGCCACACGCTGATTCTTGTACGCAGGGTTTCTCAAACCTCCGATACGCCGGGTGTCCTTCTATCGGTCGATGCCCAGCCCGATGGTACGGTTGGCATCAAGCGGTTCTGGAAAGGCAATTTTCTGTTCAATACCGGAGAAGTGGTTGGAGAACCCGGTTTTAAAGCGTTCAGGCCTATTGTATTGAAAGATGGTAAGCCCCGTCTTATGAGTAATGAAGGGATTTCTGCCAATCGCGGACTGTTGCCCTTCTCCATGCAGCAAAAGAGTATGGAGAGCGGGGTTTTTTACCACACGATGGAACGGATCATCAATCCTAAACCACTTGATCCTGAGTCTGCTTTACTTGATCTGATACAAGCATTGAACGAACAGCTGATAGTACGGATCACCTCGGTGGCCAATGGAGAAGCTTATATGAAATCCCATCCGGGAGAGGTAATCGGAATGCCGGGAAGTCCGGCCGGAGTGTTTCAGGCAGGCGGTCAGTGGGAAGACTTTTCTACTCCTAACCGTGACCTGAGGCTTTTGATTGCCATGGATGCCATACTCGATTTTCCTGATAAGATCGTTCGCTCGCCCGAAGATTTCAAATTGCCTATGCTCCAATCGCCAGCGCACGTGAAGAAAAATCTGGAAGCGCTTTTAACCAAGAAGTTATCCGAGCTTTCGATCACCTATACCCGAACCAACGGCGCTCAACAAAGTCTGACGATGGGCGAGATACTGAAAAGAAGAGAGGCGTTTGAAATAGCTTATAATCCGAATGACGGGATCGAAATCCGCTGGGGAGCGCCCGAAAACAGCGAAGAACGATCCAGCTGCAAACGCCGCGTACCGGCAGCCCAGCTGACAAAAATGTATGCCGTAAGGGGATGGTTTCACAAAAGGCTGCATCCGCCAACTTAATTGCAAAAACTATCCATTTTTCATTTAAATATTTAAGCATAATCTAAAAAATGGGAAAGCTAACTATTCTACTTTTTGTTTTAATTAGTACAATCGTTCAGGGACAAAGTAAACTGAACCAGGACCGCTATCTTGGCAAATATTGTGAAGGTACCGGTGATGCTGATTTTCTTCGATTGATTGACGAATCGTTTGCCTTTTTCCATCCCAATCCTGTAGTTCCAAACCTGACAATGGTGTATAAACCAGAGTGGGATACCTTCACTGAAGGTGCTGGCTGGGGTGCCTGGTGGATTCAAAACAGCTATGGATTTTCGTATGCAGCAACCCCTTTTCTTCAGGAACCGTGGGCATCTATTCTTCAACGATCATGGGACCTGTTTTGGGACAACCAGGGTGATGGCATACGGAAGGGTTTGTGGGGTGACGGAACACCAAATCAACTTTCAGAATTGGTAGCGCCTGATGGCGGACTTGGTGATACGGCTGCTCCTGGTAAAATTATCTACAAACAGGGTGATGGCAATGTAAAGATTCACGATTGGTTCTACGAAGCCACTGCAGCATGTCTCGTGATGCAGTCCGAAATCCTGCTTGTTAACCGTGATAAGAAGGCACTAGACCATTATCTGCCAAAAATGGAACGGGCCTGCAACTTTATTGAAAAGACGCGTGATCCGAAAAATAACCTGTTCCTCGTTGGGCCTGCATGCAACCTTCTTGCTCCAAGCTATGGCGGTGTCAAACAACCTGATGGTACTTTTGGTAAGGGTTATCTGGCCGGCGTTTCAATTACCTATCTTGCAGCATTGGACCGGATGGTTGAATTATACAAATTAACAGGAAACAAAAAAAAACTGGCAGAATACGAATACAGGAGAAAGATTACCCGCGAGTCATTACCAAAACTGATGACTCCTGCTGGTTATTTCGTCAAGTCCATTGAACCTGGAGGCATCAAACACGGCGTGCTGGGTCAAAAGCAATTTGGGTACCTCGAAGGTGTAGCGAATGCCGATGCAGTGGGACTCCGCGTAGTTGATGATCGTACTGCGCAAAACATCTACAAACAGATTGAGTCGTTTCCGGCAATCCGTCCATTTGATTTTCTACTTGCCAATGCTCCGGGTCTTGATGATACCTACGGAGGCTGGGGTAAAACTTCGGGCAAGGGGTTGGAAGGTTTCTGGGCTTTCGGAGACTGGGTCAACGGTGGAGTTTGGGGCACAGTTGAAGGCAGGGCTATTCTGATGTATTACCGTCTTGGAAAATTTGAGGACATTCGCCGTTCTGCAACAAGGGCGATGAAATGGGCCAAAGACTTCCGAATGGATGCGCCCTGGTCACAATCAGGAGAAAATACCAACAACATATGGTCCGATTCCGGTCAGTTTCGGGTTGGCGGTGTTGCCGTGATGATTGATAATTTTGCTATTCCCGCCGCAACAATCCGCGGTCTGTTTGATTGCGAATATCGATCCGACTGTCTCATTCTTCGTCCACGTATACCCGGATCGATTACCCGGTACACACAGAAGGTGCCAATCCGATTTGGAGAGAAGAGACTGTATCTTTCGTGCCTGAACGGCGGACCCAAAGTCAAGTCATTAAAAATCAATGGTAAGCCGGTGAATATCAAATCGTCAGACAAAATTGTCCTTCTGAACAATGAATTGCCAATGATGGCAAAAATTGAAATCACAACGGAGGGAGGCTGGCCAAAAGAGTTACCGACAACGGTTTATCCTTCAGTTCCTGCCCTTCTGACTGAGAGCAGCATTAAAGCACAGGCTTCCGCCGAATTGCCGGATTCATTGAAAAGTCCATTCGCTGTTCTTTCAGAGATGAAAAGACTCCTGACCAATGAACCAGGTGCAGACTATGAAAGGGCATTCATTACTGCGGCAATTGAGTCGTGTGAGGACGCTCGGCTGCGCGTGACGATGGATCCCGGTCCGGGCTATTTCCGTCCCATTACGGAGCAACGCAAAGTGGGTATCAATCAATTCTATGAGAAAACCGCCCTCGCCATGTACAAGGGTTTCAGTAATCGAATGGCAGGTTATGCCGAAAAGGGCACCGTACAACAAAAACGCGTATCAGCAATATTCTCAGAAGCGCAGAAGTAATATTTCGCTTTCTCTTCGTTTATTTGCCTGAAAAGGGGTAACTTGTATGGCGTTGAAACAAAAGTTTTAAAACAACAAGTCCGCAGAAATTCTGATCGTTTTCCTCATGATTTTATGTTTGAATTGACTGAAAATGAATTTTCTATCTTGAGGTCACAAATTGTGACCTCAAGTTGGGGAGGTATTCGATATTTACCAATGGTCAGCTATCTGGATGAATTGATCACCAAACAAGAGAACAATCCACCCCGCAAACGCATAGGATACAAAACAGATGAACCTAATTCAAATTGATTTTTCCAGGTTCCCCGGTCTCTCTGACACTGTTTCTCCGTCTCATTGTTTCTCCGTCTCTCCGTTTCCTTGTTTCATCGTTTCCCATTCCCCCCAATCTGAAAATGCTAACCAATGCTCATCTACAAATAATATTTTAAAAGCTATATTTGTATTGAACTAACAGTAACGAACCTTGAAAATATTTCCGGAGGATATTGAATTGGTTGTAAAGCTTCAAAAGGGTGATGTTGAAGCTTTTGATCTGGTTTATGCCAAATATGCCGGGAAGTTGTATGGCTTTGCCTTTAAATATCTGAAATCGATTGTTGAAACGGAAGAACTGGTTCAATCGGTCTTTCTTAAAGTATGGGAGAACCACAAAATTCTCAGGAAAGACTCCTCCTTCAAATCTTATCTCTTTACCATCGCCTACAACGAAATATGCAATAGTTTCAAGCGGAGAACCCATCTGCAGAAGTTTATTGGGGAACAACTAATTCAAAATCCGCCAACTTCAAGTGAAACCGAGGAGCTGATCAATTACAATTCCATTCTGGGGCAGTTAGACCAGATTGTAGCCAAACTCCCTGAGCGGCAACGTACCATTTTCCTGAAAAGCCGTCAGGAGGGTAAAACGAACAAGGAAATTGCCAGTGAAATGGGACTTTCCTCAGGAACTGTAGACAATTATATGTCCGAATCCCTGAAATTTATCAGAAGCAATCTTCAGGGGAAGAATTTTTCATTGTTTCTGTTGTTTTCCCTCTTTTTGTCGTAATTTCTTTTCCTTCTTGTTTCTAAAAAATATCTTCCATTTTGGAATGAGATTGTGTGGCTTCGATTGTATAACAATACAGAGGGGGAAAATAATTTGATTCCATCCCTGCCATAAACAATAGAAAATGCTGAACAAAAACGAAATTGAACAAATTGAACGATACATCAGCGGAACCGCTGATGCCAATGATATCACTTTTGTCGAATCCCTTTTTTCCCATGGAGCGCAGAATTTTGAATTGCGGAATCACCTCGAAACAGAGTGGGAGAGGGGCAATCACAATGATGTTCCATCGGAGATCGTCCTGAATAGTATGCTGGATCGTGTTCACCATATAATCAGATACAAAGAGAATCAAAAGCTGAAGCTATTTGTTCCCCGGTTTGTCCGCATTTTTAGCAAGGTGGCTGCTATATTGTTGCCACCTCTTATTATAGCCGGAAGTTTAACCTTAAGTTATTTGGTGAAATTATCCAATACTACTGCTGAATGTTCGGTCAGTTCGGTAATTCATGCCCCAATGGGGGCCAGGGTCTCCTTCAGTTTGCCCGATGGTACAGTTGGCTGGTTAAATAGCGGTTCCAGCCTAACCTATTCATTGCCATTCAATAACCATCGGAAAGTTTCACTGGATGGTGAAGCTTGGTTTGATGTTGCACACAATGAAAAAAATCCGTTCGAAATCTGCACCGGCAACTCAATGGTTAAAGTCCTGGGCACCAGTTTTAATGTAAGCGCGTATCGGGGTGAACATTATATAGAAGTTGTACTCCAGCAGGGGAAAGTTGAATTCTATCACAACAATTTACCTGAAAAGGTCATCTTGTCCCCATCCCAAAAACTGGTATTCAGGGATGGGAAAGTTGATCTGTCGATGACAGACCCGTCAAAGTACAAGGCGTGGACAGATGGGAAGCTGGTTTTCAGGGGAGATAATATGGCAGAGGTGGCCAGAAGGATTGAGCGTTGGTACAACGTCAAGGTTAATCTGGCAGACAAAGACCTTGATAGATTTTCTTTCAGGGCTACATTCGAGGATGATTCACTGGAAGAGGTGCTCAGGTTGCTCAGTCTGACTTCACCGATCGGTTACAGAATTGCCCCAAGGGTAATGAAATCTGACGGAACCTTTGAAAAAGAGATTATTACTTTATACAAGAAAGCTAACAAAAATAATAAAAACCAAAAAAAGTGATGAGTATGGGGGAAAACCAGGAGCTATCAAACTAAAAAAATGAAAAAAGGAAATCGCGCCAACGATTTCCTTAAAAATCATCCTGTAGGAATCTTTTAATAAACAAACAGTTCAAAATTATGAAAAAAAACAAACCAATTGGGGAACTAGTATTCCATTCCCTAAAAAAAACCTTTTTAATTATGCGTATTGCTGTGATTCTTTTGCTAGTCGGATTTCTGCAAACGCGTGCAAACGATGCCTATTCGCAGAAAACAAGGCTCTCGATCAACTTCTCAAATACTGAGTTGGTCACTGTTCTGGACAAAATTGAAAATCTGAGTGAATTCTATTTTCTCTACAACGAAAAACTGATCGATGCCAATCGAAAAGTTACTATCGATGCCAAAGATGAAAAAATTGAAGAGGTACTAAAGGCCCTTTTTTCAGGAACTGACGTCGAGTATTCCATTCTTGACCGTAAGATTATTTTAGCCCCTGCTTATATGTCAGCTGTACAGCAAACCGGCAAAAAGGTTTCAGGTAAAGTCACCGACTCATCAGGTGCAACCCTCCCGGGTGTTTCTGTAGTGGTAAAAGGGACTACGACAGGAGTAATAACGGATAACAACGGAAATTACTCGTTGTCTAATATTCCTGATAATGCAACTTTGATTTTCTCTTTCGTGGGAATGAAAACTCAGGAAGTAAAAATTGGAACGCAAGCTTCAATCAATGTAATTCTTATAGAAGAGACAATTGGCTTGGAAGAGGTTATAGCTATTGGTTATGGAACAGTAAAAAAGAGCGACTTAACAGGCTCAGTATCATCGGTAAAGACCAGCGAGTTACAGCAAACCCCAATGACCTCTATTGATCAGGGCCTGATTGGCCGGGCATCTGGTGTTCAGGTTACTCAAACATCAGGTATGCCTGGTGCCGTGGCATCGATACGGGTACGTGGTAGCAGTTCCATTCAGGGAGGCAATGAACCACTTTACGTCATCGATGGATTTCCGGTATACAGTGGCGGTGGTTTCGGCAATACTGGTGGGAAAGTGCAAATGAGCGGACTTGCAACAGTAAATCCCAGCGATATTGAATCAATTGAAATATTGAAAGATGCAGCGGCTACAGCTATTTATGGAGCACGTGCAGCAAATGGGGTAGTGCTTATTACTACTAAAAGCGGTAAAAAAGGCCATGACATAATTACTTTTGAAGCCAATTACGGCATTCAGAATATAGCCAAAAAAATTGATGTAATGGATGCCCAAAACTATGCAGCATTGGTAAATGAAGCCTATACAAATGACAAACTCACGGCCCCGTATGATCAACAAAGATTAGCTGAAATTGCTTTATTGGGCAGCGGAACAGATTGGCAGGATAAAATATTCCGAATGGGGAAAACTCAAAATTACCAATTAACCATCTCAGGAGGGGATGAAAAATCGGCTTATGCAATCTCTGGAAATTACATGGATCAACAAGGGATAGTTATCAATTCTAACTTCAGGCGATATTCAACCCGTTTAAATTTCGACCGTAATTTCAATGCTTCTTTAAAATTTGGAACACATTTCTCGGCAAGCCATACCATTAATGATGCAGTAGCAACTGATACAGGTGGCGAAGGTGGTGTTGTTACAGGTGCTATGAAAATGAACCCTATTCTTCCTGTTTATACAGACCTTGCAACTGGAGTATATACGCAGGTGAATACCCCGGGAACCCTGGTTCCCAATCCTGTTGCAACAGCAAAAGAGCAAATCTTCAACAATGCAACGACAAGGTTACTAGGAGATATTTATGGTGAGTGGCAAATTGTACAAGGTTTAAAAGTTAAGGTAACCTTCGGTACTGATATTTTCTACAACAAATCAAATCAATACACTCCTTCAACAATTTATCAGTCGAATGGCAAAGCAACTGCTACAGTTGGTGTTAACCGATCTGTTAACTGGCTGAACGAAAATACCATTAATTGGCTTAAAACGTTTAACGAAATCCATTCCTTCAACGTGTTAGGTGGTTTTACCATGCAGCAGAACAATTCGGAATATGTGATGGGGTCATCGTCTGACTTTGTGAACAACATTATGCAGTATAATAATTTAGGTGCAGGCGCTTTGTATAATCAACCACAATCTTCTGCTGTTCAATGGAACTTGATGTCATATCTCGCCCGTGTCAATTATTCATTGATGGGACGCTATTTGTTTTCTTTAAATTCACGCGTAGATGGTTCATCCCGGTTTGGAGCAAATAATAAATTCGGGTTTTTCCCTTCCGGATCAGCAGGATGGCGTATTTCAGAAGAACCGTTCATGACATCTGTAAAAAAAACCATTAATAACTTAAAATTGAGAGCAAGCTACGGTTTTACAGGAAATACAGAAATAGGTGTTTACTCATCTCTGGCAACTTTAGGGAACAGTAGTTGGATCATCGAGAACCAATTAGTATCAGGATTCTATCCTAATATAATACCAAATCCGGATTTGAAATGGGAAAGAACAGGTCAACTCGACATAGGTCTGGATTTGGGTTTGTGGGACAACAGAATTCGTTTCACTACAGATTATTACAGAAAGATAACAACCGACTTGCTTTACGATGTGTCTGTGCCTTCGGTATCAGGCTACCAGACAATGATAAAAAATATTGGTAGTGTCGAAAATCAAGGCTTGGAATTTTCGGTTGAGTCAGACAACCTCACGGGCAATTTAAAATGGACTACCTCATTTAATATTTCTTTCAACAAAAACAAAGTTATTGAATTAGGAGGTGAATCATACAAAGAAATGCCGGAAGGTGATGGTCACCTAAAAACTGGTTCTTTCCGCCGCTTAGTCGTTGGACAGCCCATGGGTGTATTTTATGGTTATCGATTTGATGGTATATTTCAGAATGAAGAAGAGACTAAGGCACAGCTATCATCAACATCACAAATCGGAGTAGGATTACGTCGTTTCAAGGATTTAAACGGAGACAAAAAAATAGACGCAACCAACGACCGGGAGATTTTGGGAGATGCAAATCCTGATTTTTTCGGCGGCCTTACTAATACATTTTCATACAGTGGATTCGAACTAAATGTATTTTTCCAGTATTGTTACGGTAATGAAATTTACAACTATAATGCCATGGAACTTGAAACACCTACCGGCGGACAAAATGCGTATGCGGATTTGGTCAACAGATGGACACCATCCAATCCAAGCAATATCTATCCAAAAGCAAATACCAACAGAGCTATGTTAGTCAGTGACAGATGGGTAGAGGATGGTTCGTATTTAAAACTAAAATCGCTTTCATTGTCTTACAATTTTAATAAAGTAAAGTTCAAGCATATCCAGGGCGCTAAATTGTATGTAACTGGTCAAAATTTGCTTACATGGACAAAATATCGCGGATATGATCCGGAAGTAAGCTACCGTGGAGCCTCGACTTTGCAGGCAGGTGAAGACTTTGGAGGCTATCCTCAATCAAAAACCTTTATGGTTGGTGTTAAAATTGACATGAAATAATTTAATACTTCTACTAAAATGAAAAAAATTACAACATATAGTTTGGTGATCATGCTAACTATTTTTTCGTCATGCTCATTTTTAGATGAAAATCCGACCGACCGATTGGTTGTTGACAATTTCTATTCAAGTGCTAAGGACGCACAGGGAGCTGTAGATGCAACTTATGCACAACTTAATAGCCTATATAACAGGCTTATGTACATGTTATGTGATCTTCCTTCTGACGATCATAAAAACGGCCTTGGTATGCCAAATCCCTTTTTACAAAATCTCGAATTCTTGCGAATTGATTCTCAAAATACTTTTGTAAAGGATATGTGGACCAATTGTTATGCAGGCATTTCACGTGCCAATGCCGCAATTGAAAATATCCCTAAAATAACAATGGATGCAACTTTAAAAAACCGATTGATTGGTGAGGCTAAATTTTTGCGGGCACTTTATTATTTTAATCTGGTGCGATTTTTTGGGGATGTACCTCTTATTACAAAACTCGAAACCATTAACGACGCTATGGGGCCAAGAATTTCGAAAGATAAGGTTTACCAGCAGATTATTGATGATTTAACATTTGCAGAAGCCAATTTACCTCTAAGAAAAGATTACAGTAGTAAAGATGAAGGACGGGCAACTAAAGGAGCTGCAAAAATTTTGCTGGGCAAAGTTTATTTGACAAAAGGTGATTTTGCAAAGGCCAAAGACAAGTTGGCCGAAGTGGTAGAAAGTGAAAGTATTTATGGTTATGGCCTGCAACCCAATTATGCCGACAATTGGAACCCGGCAAAAGAAGCAGGTATTGAGGCTGTTTTTTATCTGGAATTTAAGAAAGCGCCTTTTCCAAATAACGGAGCAATGGGCCTTGACGCACCAAAATATTCTATTCCAGGCGGTAATGTTGGCGTTGCTGGTTCCAATGAAGCGGATATACCCACTCGAGAGTTGTATGATCAGTTCAATGCAAACGATACCCGAAGAAGTAAAAATTTCAAGTTTAATTTTACTAACCCGGTAACGGGGAAAGTGCTGACCTCCTCTATTCCTCTTTTCGGCAAATATTGGTTGGATGGTGTTCTTTCTTCTTCCGATTGTGATGTAAACATGCATGTTATCCGCTATGCTGATGCAATACTGATGTATGCCGAAGCATTAAACGAAACCGGTGATGCAGCAAAAGCGCTTACCCAATTAAACCGCGTCCGCACACGCGCCTTTGGAGATGCAAATGGTAATTTTTCAGCCATGTCGAAAGATGAATTCCGTAAAACTGTTATTAATGAACGAAGATTGGAATTTGTGCACGAAGGCCACCGCTGGTTCGACCTGGTCAGAACAGGTACTTTCGTACAACGCATGAAGGAACATAGTGCATACGAAGCAAGAGTTGCAGAAAAAAATAAAACTGAAATAGCGACAAACGTTAAAGATGCATATACTTTGATGCCAATACCTCAAAGGGAGATCGATTTGAATTCTGCTTTGACACAAAATCCGGGATATTAGAAGAATTTTACAAAAGAAGCCGGATTAAGTCTCCGGTTTCTTTTATTGTTTAAACAAAAAAGTTCTACAATGGATTTCACGTCAAAAAAATCCAAAACTAAAAGAATAAATCTTATAACATGGATAATCAAAACAAACCTGCAACCAGGCGATTGTATTCCCTTGATGCTTTACGAGGGTTCGACATGTTCTGGATCATGGGTGGAGAAGGCATTTTCATTGGCCTTGCCACCCTCACAGGCTGGCCTGTTTTTCAATGGTGGGCGAATCAGCTTCATCATGTTGCCTGGCACGGGTTCCATTTTTATGATATGATATTCCCGCTCTTTCTTTTTATTGCCGGAATCTCCTTCCCGTTTTCCATGGCAAAACGGATAGCAATGAATGTTAGCCGAAAGTCGATATATATACATGTAGTCAGCCGTGGATTGATCCTGGTCCTTCTGGGCATACTATATGTCAACGGGGTCAGGTTCAATTTTGGAAGTTTACAGTATAGTAGTGTTCTGGGAAGAATAGGTCTCGCCTGGATGTTTGCAGCTCTTATCTTCATGAACACAAAACTCAGCTTTCGTATTGTTTGGTTCTGGGGACTCCTCATTGGTTACTGGTTGTTACTGCTCATTTTCCCGGCCCATGACCTGGGTTCGGGAGATGCCTTTTCTCAGGAAGGTAACCTTGCCGGTTATATCGACCGTCTTTTTATGCCCGGCAAGCTGTTAATGGGCAATTACACTCCGCAAGGATTCCTTAGTACTATACCGGCTATCGGAACCCCATTACTTGGAATGTTCACGGGAGAATTTTTATTATCAAAATATCTGAATAACAAGCCTTTGCGCAAAGTACTTTATCTGGTATTGGCGGCAATAGCATTGATGATAATCGGAAAGATATGGGACATTGTTTTCCCGATCAACAAAAACCTCTGGACAAGCTCATTTATTTGTTTTGCCGGTGGCCTTAGCCTTCTTCTTTTTTCTATCTTTTACCTTATCATTGATGTATGGCAATTTAAAAAATGGGCTTTCTTCTTTGTAGTAATTGGAATGAACCCGATAACAATTTACCTGACAGAAAGAATAATAAACTTCAGGTTTGCAACCAGATTTTTCTTTGGCGGAATTACTGACCTTATGCCTGAAACGTGGGCGCCACTTATTGACGGAATTGGTTTAACAACAGTTGCCTGGGTATTCCTCTACATTCTGTATAAGAAAAAAATATTTCTGAAAGTATGACTTCCAACCCTCACTCCTGTTACTTTTTTGCCTCACTCCCTTCCGTCACCCGCTTTCGGGAGAGTGGATGGAGATATTTTTACTATCATTTAATCCATTCCTCTTTTTCAGATATATTTAGTCAAAAATAGTTCCTAAATTCAACTTAAAAATGCAAGTTATCATTAACAACATTATGAAACTTTATACGAACATCATAAAAAGGTGATATGATTAATCTACAATCTTCTTTCGGACTGGGTTTGTTATCGTTGATATCATTCCAGGCTGCTTCCCCAAAACCGGAACCTGCAAAAACCAAACTCCCGAATATTGTCTTAATCTTCATCGACGATATGGGCTATGGTGACGTGGGTTGCTTCGGGGCTACGCAATATAACACACCAAACATCGACAGACTGGCATCAACTGGAATGCGTTTCACCAATTTCTATGCGGCACAGGCTGTATGCAGCGCATCACGTGCCGGACTGATGACCGGTTGTTATTCAAACAGGGTGGTCTCTCTGGTCCACTGGAGCCAAATTCCAGCATCGGGATTAATCCGGATGAGGAACTAATCCCTGAATTGCTTTCACCCAAAGGCTACAGAAATGCTATCGTGGGTAAATGGCACCTTGGCGATCGTTATCAGTTTTTGCCTTTACAAAATGGCTTTCAGGAATATTTTGGACTTCCATATTCCAACGATATGTGGCCGGTAGATTATGACGGTAAACCTGCAGCAAAAGATAAAGGAGCTGGGAAATTAAGGTTTCCGCCTCTTCCCCTGATCAGGGGCAATGAAAAAATACGGGTGATAGAAACACTTGAGGATCAGGCACAACTCACAACCTTATATACTGAATATGCAGTTGATTTTATTAACAGGAACAAAAAGAACCCATTCTTTTTATACCTGGCCCATTCAATGACTCATGTTCCCCTGGCTGTTTCCGATAAATTCAAGGGGAAAAGTAAGCAGGGACTTTATGGTGATGTTGTAATGGAAATTGACTGGTCAGTAGGTGAAATAATGAAAACACTCCAAAAAAACGGGCTCGCTGAAAATACACTGGTAATATTCACAAGCGATAACGGACCATGGTTAAGTTTCGGAAATCATGGCGGTTCGGCCGGAGGGCTTCGTGAGGGGAAATTCTGCAGTTGGGAAGGGGGTCAGAGAGTACCCTGCATTATGTCGTGGCCTGCCAGAATTCCATCCGGGGGAATATGCAATAACATTTCTTCCACTATTGATATACTGCCAACACTTTGTAGTATCACCAGCTCTGCATTACCAGCAAAAAAAATTGACGGGGTAAATATACTTTCATTACTTGAGGGGAATTTTGATGCCAACCCACGTGATGTATTTTATTATTATTATCGGATAAACAGTTTGGAAAATGTTCGTAAAGGCCAATGGAAATTAGTGTTCCCTCATACCTTTCATTCATACGAAGTTGAAATTCCAGGCAAAGATGGCTGGCCGGGACAATACACCGGTGACTTTCCGGGACAAAAGACCAATTCTGAGACTGACTATGCCTTGTACGACCTTCGGCGCGATCCGGGTGAACGGTATGATGTGAAAGAACTATACCCTGAGGTAGTTGATGACCTGAAAAAACTTGCGGATGAAATGAGACAGGATCTGGGAGATGAGAATTATAACATGCCCGGGGTAAACTCCCGAAAACCCGGTTCAGTAAAAAAATAAAATTAATTAATAACTCTTAATATCATGATTAACACTACACCCAACACACTTATTTACAGTGGTTTATTGGCTATTATTGGAATGGGAATCAGTGGACCGCTTCAAGGACAGAACCAGGTTAAATCAGTCCCTGTTCAAAAGTCACGTCCCAATATCGTCTATATCATGAGTGACGACCATGCTTATCAAGCCATCAGCGCTTATGGAGGACCGCTGAAAAACCTGGCGCCAACACCTAATATCGACAGGATAGCAGCTAACGGAATACGATTTAACCGGTGTCTGGTTACTAATTCTATATCAGGGCCTTGCCGGGCCGTAATATTAACAGGTAAATACAGCCACCTGAATGGTTACCCCATAAATGGGGAAAAACTACGACAACCTCCATTTGACGGTTCCCAGCAAACTTTCCCGAAACTCCTGCAGGCCGCAGGTTATAATACTGCAATAATTGGTAAATGGCATTTAGGATCTGATCCGACCGGATTTGACCATTGGGATATGTTGCCGGGCCTGGGGAATTATTACAACCCTGATTTTATAAATAAGGATGGACGATATACCGCACAGGGCTATGTCACCGAAATAATTACGGATAAAAGTATCCAATGGATAAATGAGGTAAAAAACTCCAGAAAACCATTTATGCTGATGATTCATCACAAAGCGCCACACCGTCAGTGGCAGCCCGGACCAAATGAATTAACCCTTTATAAAGATGTTACTTTTCCCGAACCTTCAACACTTTTTGATGACTATTCAAATCGTGGTACTGCTGAGAAAACACAGGACATGACCATTTCGAAAACCATGCAGATTGAAGAGGACAATAATATGTATAAAGATCGTTCAAAGATGAAAAAAACCGGACTTAACCGCATGAGCCCTGAACAGTTAAAAGCATGGGATAATGTTTATGACCCTATTATCAGACATTTCTATGAAGCTAATCTGTCGGGTGATGATCTTGTCCGCTTTAAATACCAGCGCTATATGCAGGATTACCTGGCATGTATTGCAGCTGTTGATAAGAGTGTTGGGGAGGTTTTGGACTTTCTGAAAGAAACCGGCCTTGATAAAAATACAATAGTTATCTACACCTCCGATCAGGGATTTTACCTGGGTGAACATGGATGGTTCGATAAACGGTGGATGTTTGAACAATCCTACCGCACCCCGCTTATCATAGAATGGCCCAGTATTACCAAACCAGGAACTGTTAATAACGATATGGTTTCAAACCTTGATTTTGCAGAAACATTTCTTGATATCGCCGGAGTAAAGGTCCCATCCGATATGCAGGGAACGAGTATGGTTCCTATTTTAAAAGGAAAAACACCAGCCAACTGGAGGAAGGAACATTATTATCATTATTATGAATATCCCGGTGCTCATATGGTTAAACGTCATTACGGAATAAGTACTGAAAGATATAAACTCATTCATTATTATTACGATATTGATGAATGGGAACTATATGATATTAAGGCTGATCCGCAGGAGTTGAAAAATGTGTATAATGATCCGGCATACGCCAAAGTCAGGGCCTTGTTACATACACAACTTGATGAGCTTCGAAAAAAATACAAGGACAAACCGGGGTTAGCAGAGACATTCCCGTCAAAAAAATAGTGTTCGCCAAGGGATAGGGATTTTCAGACGTGAAAGACATGATCTTGTAAGTATCTTATAATTAAATAAATAAAAAATTATGAGAGGGAAATAAAATTATATTATTTGATATTCCCGCTTTTTCTTTTTATTATTGGAATCTCCTTCCCGTTTTCCATGGCAAAACGGATAGCAATGAATGTTAGCCGAAAGTCAATATATATTAAATAGAGTATATGAAACATCTTAATTGTATTCTGGCTACGCTTACTTTAGCAAGCAGTGGCAGTATTTACGGGAAATCGCCCTCCCTTCATTTGCCAAAACTAGCAAACGGTGATAAACCTCGAAATGTCGTATTTATTCTTTCCGATGACCATCGGTATGACTACATGGGTTTTATAGGCAAGGTTCCCTGGCTCAAAACACCGAATTTGGACCGTATGGCTGCTGAAGGTATATATATTAAGAATGCATTTGTAACTACATCCCTTTGCTCCCCAAGCCGTGCTTCTATTCTGACCGGGTTATACTCACATACCCATAAGGTAGTTGATAATTCAGCTCCGCTTCCCGAAGGATTAACCTTTTTCCCGCAATATCTTCAAAAAGCAGGCTATCAAACCAGTTTTTTTGGAAAGTGGCATATGGGCAACGATTCTGGAGATCCACAGCCCGGGTTTGACCAATGGGAAGGTTTCAAAGGGCAAGGCGAATATTACAATCCACGGATAAATATAAA
>CAYHQN010000065.1:0-10210 GCA_964358545.1 uncultured Tangfeifania sp.
AGTCCATAACTCTAGTCACTTTAGTTCACTCTAGTCACTTACCCCCTTAACTTTCCCTTGTAGTAATATACTCCACAAAGGCGATCAACGCCATCTTGTATTCTGAATCAGGATAGGTTATCAGCTGGCCCAGTGCTTTTTGGTGGTACTCCTGCATTACTTTTTCGGCGTAGATAAATCCGCCTTTTGCTTCTATGAATTTTGAAACAGCCGTCAGATCTGCCGCTGTTTTGCTTTTCTTGCGAACAATGTCGAGCATGGTCCTTTTTTCGGACGAACTTCCCTGGTTGAGTGCGTAAATCAATGGCAGGGTGATCTTCTTTTCATGGAGATCATTCCCGGTAGGCTTGCCCAGGAGATTTGATTTCTGGAAATCGAAAAGGTCATCTTTGATCTGGAAGGCAATGCCTGCATACTCACCAAACTGGCGCATGCGCTCAATGATTTCGGCATCTTCCGTAACAGAACAGGTTCCTACAGCCGCGCTTGTGGCCATCAGGGATGCAGTTTTCTTGCGGATGATCTCAAAGTAAACTTCTTCAGTGATATCCAGTTTCCTTGCTTTCTGTATCTGGAGAATCTCACCTTCACTCATCTCCCGGACTGCCTGGGAGATAAATTGTAAGATATCGTAATCCTTGTGCTCGATCGACCAAAGTAACCCCTTGGCCAAAATAAAATCTCCGACCAGTACCGCAATTTTATTTTTCCATATGGCATTAACCGAGAAAAAACCTCTTCGCTGGTACGATTCATCGACAACATCATCGTGAACGAGCGTTGCCGTATGAAGCAATTCGACGGTTAATGCCGCATGATAACTGCGTTCGTTGAATTGACCGTTCAGTTTGGCCGAAAGGAAAACGAGGATGGGTCGCATCTGTTTCCCTTTGCGACGCAGGATGTAATGCATGATGGTATCCAGCAATGGGACAGTAGTCTTGGTCGATTTTTTGAAATAGGGTTCAAAATGACTCAACTCGGCTTCAACCGGAGCAATAATTTCGTTTTTGGATGCCATGTAGTATGAGCTGTTGCTATTGCCAAAAGTAGCAAATTTTCGTCCACTCCGGAATTGTTTGTATCTGTTCTAAATTAAACATTTTAACGATTTGTTCCATTGATTAACTACATAGTATCTATATATTTGTATTTATAAATTACACATTTTTCTATCTATCATAACCCATGCACACCAACGCACAGACATTAGAAAAGTTGACAGTCGCGGCAGAAATGCTCAAGGCGATAGCCCATCCGATGCGAATCACCATCGTAAGTTTTCTGGAAGGCGAGCAAAAATTGACTGTGACCGAAATCTATGAGAGATTAGGCATAGAACAATCAGCTACCTCACACCATTTGGGAATTTTGAAATCAAAAGGTGTTCTGGCTTCGACGCGTGACGGGAAAAACACCTATTACTATCTGAAGCACGCCGGCCTCAGTGGTATCCTCAAATGTATTGAAGATTGTACCTGCACAAATTAAGAGTTTCTCTAAGAAAAGCGAAGAGCCGGCGAATTATTTCGCCGGCTCTTCGCTTTTTAGTAGCTTTGGTTCAAATAAATTTTGTTCGATGAAGAAGCTATTTTTGATTGACGCCTACGCAATTATATACCGTTCCTATTTTGCCTTTATCAACAATCCAAGGGTTAATTCCAAAGGAATGAACACTTCGGCTGTTTTTGGATTTGTCAATACGCTCGAACAGATTCTTAAATTGGAGCAGCCTACCCACCTGGCTGTCGCTTTCGACCTGCATGGTCCTACCTTCCGGCATGAACTCTTTGATAGATACAAAGCAACCCGCGAAGCCATGCCGGAGGCAATCAGGATAGCTATTCCTTACATCCGCAGAATGATTGAAGCCTACAGAATTCCTACTCTCGAATGTATTGGTTATGAAGCTGATGATGTAATTGGCACCATGGCCAAAACTGCAGAAAAGGAGGAATTCAAAGTCTTCATGGTTACTCCTGATAAAGATTATGCCCAGCTGGTATCACCCAATATATTTATGTACAAACCCAAACGGATGGGCAATGAGATGGAGGTTTGGGGAGTGGAACAAGTTTGCGAAAATTTTCAGATTTCCAGGCCTGAGCAGGTGATCGACCTGCTTGGACTGATGGGCGATTCGTCTGACAATATTCCGGGTTGCCCCGGAATTGGTCCCAAGGGGGCCACCCAACTGATTGCGCAATTTGGCGACATTGACGGTGTTTACGCTGCAATCGGTCAGTTAAAGGGCAAGCAGCAGGAGAGCCTGATCAACTTCGAAGAGCAGGTTCGGCTCTCGCGAAAACTAGCCGAAATTATCCTGGATGTCCCGTTAAACCACCAGCCCGAAGAGCTGGTCAGGCAGGAGCCGGATCATCAATTGCTGAATGACCTGTTTTCTGAACTCGAATTCCGCAACATGCTGTCCAAATTACCCAAAGCGGAGGTAGTGGTGCCCAAACCAATCAATCCGCAAGGTTCGCTTTTTGATTTTGCCGAAGAGAGCATTACTGCTCCTTTTTCGAATCTCGTACAGATTCATTCCTATCCGCATACTTACCATCTGGTAGAAGGGGAAGAGGCCAGGGCAAGTTTGGTCCAGGAACTTCTCAAACAAAAAGAGTTCTGTTTTGATACCGAGACGACTGGTTTGGACCCGCTGATGGACCAGCTGGTAGGTATTTCGATCAGTTTCAAAAAGGGCGAGGCTTACTACATTCCAGTTCCTGCCAATCAGAAGGAGGCCAGGCAGATTGTAGCCGAATTTAAGCCGCTTTTCGACAGCGAAACCATCACCAAGGTTGGCCAGAACATCAAATTTGACGCGTTGGTGCTTTCCGGGTACGGAATTAAGCTGCATGGCCCGATCTTCGACACCATGGTGGCACACTACCTGATTCAGCCGGAATTGCGCCACAACCTCAACTTCCT
The DNA here is from genome assembly GCA_964358545.1 of uncultured Tangfeifania sp. GTDB lineage: Bacteria > Bacteroidota > Bacteroidia > Bacteroidales > Prolixibacteraceae > CAINVV01. The sequence goes on from CAYHQN010000065.1 coordinate 2,935, forward strand.
GAGCGAGATCTATCTCGGATACAAAAAAATCGCGACAAGCGAATTAATCGGAAGCGGGAAGAGTCAAACATCCATGCGCTCTGTCGATTTGCAAACGATCAAGGAGTACGCTTGCGAGGATGCCGACTTCACCTTGCAACTGAAACCGCTGCTGGAGAAAGAGATGATCGACGGAAATGTCACTAAACTATTCCAGGAGGTGGAGATGCCGCTTTTGAAAGTACTCATTGAGATGGAACTTTCGGGCATGAAAATCGACGTGAAGGCGCTCGACCAGTACGCCGTGATCCTGAGGGAGCAGATCATTCAGCTGGAGATTGAAATCACTGAAATGGCGGGTGAACCGTTCAACATCTCATCCCCCAAACAGCTTGGCCATATACTTTTTGACAAGCTGCTGCTCGATCCCAAGGCCAAAAAGACCAAGACCAAGCAATATTCGACCAACGAGGAGGTGCTAACTACCCTGCTTGACCGTCATCCGATCATAGCGAAAATTCTGGACCACCGTGGATTGAAAAAACTGCTTTCGACCTATGTCGAATCTTTGCCCAAACTGATCAATCCCAAAACAGGCAGAATTCATACCTCTTACAACCAAACCGTTGCCGTAACCGGAAGGTTAAGTTCCAACAATCCCAATCTTCAGAATATTCCGATTCGGGATGAAAATGGCAGGGAGATCCGCAAGGCATTTGTTCCACGCGATTCGGATCATCTGTTTCTTTCTGCCGACTACTCACAGATTGAACTGCGCATCATGGCTGCCTTATCTGGGGATCAGGTAATGATCGAGGCCTTTGCCAATGGTGAGGACATTCATGCTGCCACCGCAGCCAAAATCTACAATATCCCGCTAGGGGAGGTGACCTCCGACATGAGAAGGAAGGCCAAGACGGCCAATTTTGGAATCATCTATGGCATCTCTCCTTTTGGACTCGCTCAAAGGCTCAATATTCCAAGGAATGAAGCCAAACAGCTGATCGACGATTACTTTATCAACTTTCCGCAGGTAAAACAGTATATGGACGAACAGATTTTGTTGGCTCGCAAGAGAGGGTATGTCGAGACGATCATGGGAAGAAGGCGTTATCTCAAAGATATTACCTCTGAAAATGCGGCCGTAAGAGGGTTTGCCGAACGTAATGCCATCAATGCACCCATCCAGGGTTCGGCAGCCGATATCATCAAAGTGGCGATGGTCAGGATTCAAAAGAGATTTGATGAAGAGAAGATTGCCTCGAAGATGATGCTTCAGGTGCACGACGAATTGAACTTCGACCTCTTGAAATCAGAAACCGACATTGTAAAAAAAATCGTAAAGGAGGAGATGGAACATGCCGTCGAAATGGTCGTACCCCTCGAAGTCGAGATGGATGCCGCTGAGAACTGGTTGTTGGCGCACTGATCAATCCTCGTTTCTCAGCTGGCTGAAATTTTCCCTTACTGCAATCTCGTATTTAGACATATTAACCGACTTCTTTACCCTTTTAAATGCTTTGTGCGGGTCGGGGAACTGGAAACAAAAGTACTCCCAAAATTTGGTCATGCGGGTAATCAGATGGCCTTGGCCACTTAGCATTGCCGCGTAGCTGCTTAAAATTTCGCTATGAAATCGTTCAAACACCTCAATTTTCTCAATCCTGCCGGGAAGCTGAACTCCTTTTATTTCCAGGGCCAGGAATGGATTTTTAAGCATTCCCCTGCCGATCATCCAATTGGTGACGGATTCAAATTTCTTACCAGCCTCCTGAAAATCCTCCATAGTACCTATATCCCCATTGTACACAAGGGGATGAGGGATCAAAGCTGCAACCTTTTCGAATAACTCCCGGTCAGGTGTTCCGGTAAAAAGCTGTTTGGCGATTCTTGGATGCAATATCACTTCCGACAGCGGGTATTGGTTCAATACAGGAATTACCTGAAAGATCTCCTCCGGGGAGTTCAAACCGGACCGAAGTTTAACAGAGATCCTGCATTTGAGCTGAGGCAACGATTGATCGAGTATTTCGCTGATTTTTTCGGGGTATGGCAGCAGACCTGAGCCCATTCCTTTTCCTGTTACCATGGGGTAGGGACATCCCAGGTTCCAGTTAATCTCCTGGTAGCCAAGATCGGTCAGGTATTTGGCCAGAAAGAGAAAATCGTTGCTGTTCCCGGCCATGATCTGCGGTACTAGCTGGTAACCGGTGCAGTTTTCAGGGGCGGTATCACGCAAGTGGGATTTCTTCAGTGCACCATCCTTCTGAACCAGCAAATAGGGCGAAAAATATTTGTCAATGCCTCCAAAATGGAGGGCATGAGCCTTCCGGTAAACAAAATCTGTCGATTCCTGTAAAGGTGCAAAATAGATCCCTGGTTGATTTATTCTTTTCATGGCGCAAAGATATTGATTAGAAGGATCAATTGTAGCATCAGAAGGATGGTTGATGGTATTTACCGGTGAAACTCTTTTTGTTATCTTTGCGGCACAATATTTATTCGTTCGATGCTGCTTCCATCCAATTCACTTTTGTCGGCTGTAAAGGCCAAAACCGCGCAAGTTCCTCGCGAGGGAGCCAAAGCGCTGGTTCAGAAAAGCGGCAAAAAAGTGCAGCATTCTACCAAGGCGACATCACAAAAAACCACCCATCTCACAGCCAAAGCTTCTCCGCAATCACTCAATCAGGTAACTCCAAAAGTTGCTGCGCAAAATCAGAAGGTGCAGACCATAAAAGTGGCACCTAAAAATGATCAACTACTTCGGGAACAAGATGCCCTCATCAGGGCCGCCGAACTATACCACCAGCAGATCACAGGCAGAAAAAGTGAAAAGGTTGTTGAAAAAAAGGCATTGCCGGAATACAAAGCAAATAATATAAAAACGGTTGAAGTTCAGAGTGAAGGCTCTGATCGTGATTTGGGCGTGAATATATTTACAGGCAACCCGGGGGTTTATCAGGCAGAAGGTGATACACTCAACTTCTGGAGTCTAACCCCTGTGCCAGTCGATTCAACCGCAGAGTTAAAAGTCACAGTCGAGCAACCTGGAAAACCTTATGGATTTGATGGAAAACCTATTAAATCAGTAGAGCAGGACTGGACATTCTTCCTGATTTTATTTGGGTGGGCAATATTCGCTTCCCTGCAATTTCGTTTCTCAAAGTACATCCTGCAGATTTTTCAAAGTATTGTCAATTTCGGCGCTGCATCGCGGCTTTACCGTGAAAGAGGGTACAGCAACAATTTTGGCGTGTTTAGGTTGAATATAATTTTCTTTCTTTTCCTGCCATTCCCTATTTATCTTATCGCAAGAGACAACGGAATGACAGTGGGCTTTAGTGGTATAGAGTTTTTCCTGATAATATTTGCCGCGGTCAATGCCTACTTCATGTTGAAAATATTCCTTTATAAACTTTTGGGATCAATTTTTTCTCAAAAGGAGGCAACGGGTGAACTCGTTTTTAACATGATGCTTTACCACAATGTTATGGGTTTGATTTTGTTGCCGGTGGCAACAATTCATTCATTGGTACCTGGTTTTGGAATCATCTCCATGTTCCTTGTGCCTTTCCTTGTTGCGATTTTCTACATCATGTCTATTTTCAGGAGTATCTATTATGCAATTCGTGTAGGTATTTCAATATTCTATTTGATTTTATACCTTTGTGCCCTTGAAATTCTTCCAATCCTTCTGATAGTCAAATTGGCAACAGGAGCTTAAGAAAGGGGAAATTTAAACTATTTAATAAGTAAAGAATTGAAAATCAAGAAGATATTAGTTACTCAGCCAGAGCCGAATTTTCAAAATTCGCCCTACAATGATTTGGCTGCAAAGAACAATCTAAAGATCGATTTTCGTCCTTTCATTCATGTAGAGGGTGTTTCGGCGAAAGATTTTAGAAAAGATCGGATCAATATCTTAGATTTTTCTGCTGTTATTTTTAACAGTCGCACGGCCATCGATCATTTTTTCCGTATGTCTCTGGAGATGAGGGTAGTCATTCCGGATACCATGAAATATTTTTGTATCTCTGAGGCCACCGCTCACTACCTGCAGAAGTATATTGTCTACAGAAAACGCAAAATATTCTATGCCCCCGGAAAATTTAGTGAACTGCTCGAGGTGTTGATGAAACACAAAGAGGAAAGTTTTCTGATCCCCCTTTCCGACATGCACAAAGACGAGGTGCCTGAGAAGCTGACCTCTGCCGGCCTGACTTTTAAAGCAGCCGTCATGTATCGGACTGTTTGTAGTGATTTATCAGATCTAAAGGATGTTAACTACGATGTTCTTGTATTTTTCAGTCCTTCCGATATCAAATCATTGTTTTTCAATTTCCCTGATTTCCTACAAAACGAGACTAAAATTGCTACCTTTGGTTACGCAACAGCTAAGGCCGTCAGGGATGCAAATTTAAATGTTGACATAGAGGCACCACTTCCCGAGACACCTTCCATGACATCAGCACTGGATAAATACATTTCGGATTTCAACAAAAACCACAAGTAGGAATTTGACAGAACTTGTTTCCCATACTTTTCGAAAAGATGAAAAGTTATGTAGTCAGAAATTGATGGGGGAATTGTTTCTCTCAGGGAATAGCTTTTTGTCTTATCCCCTCAGGATTGTATGGAAAATTTTCGGCGAACTCCCATCTGAATCTCCTGCTCAAGCTGGTTTTTCTGTTCCCAAAAAAATGTTTAAAAGAGCGGTCGACCGCAACCGTCTGAAAAGGTTGATGCGTGAATCCTATCGGCTTCACAAGGCAGAATTGTATGAGTCGCTCAATCAGTCAGAAAAGAGGATAGCCCTCATGATGATCTACATAGCCAAAGAAGAACTCCCATATTCAAAAATTGAACCGGCAGTGATAAAGGCCATTGAAAAGATAAATGGACAGTTGTGCAACTGATAATTGCCACTCGATTTAAATTGCTTTCTTTTCCACATTCCTTCCTTCCGTCCGATAATATCTGATTTCCATTTTCAAAATGCTACCGCGGACGGTGGTCTCCTCACATATCATAACCCGGGGTAACGCTCCTTCGTCGCTCACCCCGGGCTATTGACATTTAACCACTCCGTGGTAGGATTTGAGCTGGTTCAACACGGTGGTTAAAAAATAAAGTTTCCCCATCGCTCTTTGACATGGATCTCATCTTCTCCTTCATACCAATCGCCTTCGTCCTAGTCGTCCCCTTCGTCCAAGTCATCCCAGTCTCTCCGTCCTTTCTCACTCTTTATCCATAATCTCAGACTGCTGGCGTACCGAGTCTTCATGGATCAACTGAAAAATAGCTTTCACAAGTGCATCGTCAAGATCTAATTTCTCAGCCAGACGGCTTCTGTCTTCGATGATTTGGGCCCATCTGTTGATCTGCAGGGCAGTTACTTTGTTCTCCTTTTTGTATACGCCAATCTGTCTGACAATACCCATCCGCTGAGCCAACACCTCCATGATCTCATGGTCAATGGCATCGATACGGCCACGCAGATTCTCCAGTTTGTTCTCAAATTGGGGATCTTCAGAACTTGCATACCTGATGACCAGTTTATCCAGGATTTTTGCCAGTTCAGCAGGAGTAACTTGTTGATCTTTATCGCTCAATGCACAAGAGGGATCAATATGTGATTCGATCATAAGGCCGTCAAGGCCGAGGTCGAAGGCTTTCTGCGAAATTTCAAAGAGATACTCCCTCTTACCGGAGATATGGCTGGGGTCGCAGATAATTGGAAGATTTGGAAGGAGTCGCCTCAGTTCGATCACCGTTTTCCAATTGGGAAAGTTGCGGTATTTGGATTCGCTGAAAGGCGTGAATCCGCGATGGATCGCGACAAGGTTTTTTAACCCGGCCTGGTTCAATCGTTCCAAGGCGCCAACCCACAACTGCACATCCGGATTAACCGGATTTTTGACCATAATGATCTGGTCGGTACCTTTCAGCGCATCCGCAATTTCCTGGACGACAAATGGAGAGGCAGTAGAGCGGGCGCCTATCCACATGACATCGACACCTGCCTTGAGGCACTCTTCAACATGCTGTGCGTTGGCTACTTCTGTTCCGGTCATTAATCCGGTCTCCTGTTTCACAAGCTTCAACCATTCCAGCCCGATGGAGCCTACTCCTTCGAACATTCCCGGTCGGGTGCGGGGTTTCCAAATACCTCCCCGGTAGACAAATACACGTTTGTCTTTGGCCAGTTCGCGGGCGGTCGAGAGTGCCTGTTCTTCCGATTCCAGGCTACATGGGCCACTGATCAGCAATGGGTTGTCTATTTTTGGCAACCAGTGGTTGATGGGCATTACTTTCAAATTTGTTACCATATTTGTTTTTATTTTTTGGTGTATAGTTTTACGATCGTCTCTTCATTTTTGGTCATGGAGGTGGTTTCACCGCTCAAGACGGTACGAATTTTGTTCGCCTCTTGAATCAGTTGAAACAACTGCTCCTCGTTGTCATTTTTCAACGCCTCTTTGAATTCTTTCAGGTGGTGAATGTATGTAGTGACTGCTTCTACCACATAATCCCGGTTTTGACGGAAAATGGGCGCCCACATCTCAGGCGAACTTTTTGCCAACCTGACAGTAGATTGAAATCCTCCGGAGGCAAGGTCAAAGATGATGTTCCGCTCCTCTTTGGCAAGTACGGCATTAGCCAAAGCAAAAGCAGCGGCATGCGGCAGGTGGGAAACAAATGCGGTGGTATGGTCCTGTTCGTCGCTGCTCATGTAAGCGGTGGACATTCCAAGTGACTGGTACATCTTTTCAACCAGCGCCAGATGCTGCGGACGCGACTGTTCATGGTCGCAAACGATGGTCAGCTTACCTGCGAAAAGTTTGGGAATGGCTGCAGAGGGACCACTGTTTTCGGTTCCTGCCATTGGGTGTGTAGCAACAAAATTTCCGCGCAATGAGTGGTTGGCAATGGATGCAACAATCTGCCGTTTGGTAGAGCCGACATCCGCCACTGTTGTGGAAGGGGAGATCAGATCGAGTACCCTGGGTAATAAAGCGATGATCTGGTCCACAGGAAGTGCAAGCAAAACCAAATCGGCTGCCTTTACCCCTGTTTCGAAGTCGGCTATTCTGTCGATGATACCCAACTTTAGAGCTTCATCAGCATGTTCCGGTTGGTTGTCCACACCGATAATCTCCTTAGCAAATTTGCTCTTTCTCAAGTCGATGGCCATCGAACCTCCAATCAAACCCAATCCAACTACAGTTAATTTCATAACTTATTACAAATTACAAATTACAAATTACAAATTACAAATTATAAGTATTTGATATAT
>CAYHQN010000065.1:10310-23235 GCA_964358545.1 uncultured Tangfeifania sp.
ATTACAAATTACAAATTACAAATTACAAATTACAAATTATAAGTATTTGATATATAGATCGCTCGTGTCAAATAGCTCATAACTTATCACTCATAACTCAAATGAAAAAAGGCCTCCACCAGGGAGACCTCTTTGTATGTTATCGTTTCGTTTCAAACAATGCCTTACTTTCCGATCTCCTGTTGAAAGACTGGATAATAAAACCAAAAATAAACAGCACTGTTCGAAATCATTGTTGTAATCTTATATTCTGTCGCAAAAATAGCAATAAAATTTATAATTGAAAGAAAACAATGGGGTTTTGTTTGATTTTTTAAAAATTGAGAAAATGCCCCCCCTTGGTTCCTCTAGTCTTCCCGTCTCCCAGTCCCCAAGTCTCCCAGTCCATTCTCCAGTTCCACTTTAGCTATTTATTCTTGTCTGCCCCGGCAGGTTCTTCCGCTTCCCACTCATCCAAAACCCCTTTCTCGTTTTCAGCTCTTGCCTTGCTTCGGGTTACCAGATATACCCCGGCAAAAATGAGCAGGGCAGAGAGTCCTTTAATGACACTGAAATGATCCATTCCGATTGATACAGCGACAATTGAAGCGACCAATGGCTGGAAGTTGTTGTACATGCTGATGGTTGTAGGCCGGATTCGCTGCTGGGCCATCGGGATCAGGAGATAGGCAAGAAATGTCGCAAAGCACAGTGTGTAAAGCATCTGCAGAACTGCAGTTATTTCTGGGTGGATATAGACAGGAGCCGATAAAACTTGCCTGTAATAAAATGGGGCGACAAAAATTGAGGCATATAAAAACATCCATTTCATCAGTGTGATGGGAGAATAACGAAGTGTCAGGGGTTTGGTGAAAACCAGGTAAAAAGCATAAATAACGGAACTCCCGAATACCATCAGGTTACCGGTTAGATTACTGGCATGTGTTGTTGAAGCATGATGTCCGTTATAAACCAACAGAATCGCGCCCGATGCTCCGACCAGGACGCCTGCGACTTTTAAAAGGGTGATGGGTTCTTTTAACAGGAATGCGGCAAAAATCATCGCGAAAAGAGGGCCACATGTAATAATGATAGAGGCATCGATGGGGGAGGTCATGTTCAAACCGGTAATGAAAAGTCCCTGGTTAAATACTACTCCGACCAAGGAACCGATTAAAAAAAAACGATGTTCTTTAAATGTTACTTTTTCATGTGGTACGAAAAGTGAAGCAATCCAGAAAATTAATGCTCCAAAGAGAATCCTCGACAAGGTAAGGCCTTCGGGTGAGATCCATAGGGGAAGCAAAGATTTCGAGAGTGGAATATTGATCCCAAAAATTAGGGTCACCGCGAACATGATCAGGTGTCCGGCTTTTCTATTTTGGGGCATAGGAAGATATTGTATTCAACTTAATAGTCTGTTATAAATTTAGAAGGATAATCGTATGCTTGTCCTGAATGTACAAAAGTAAATTTAATAGGCCAAAGCATGCAAATCTTCATTCAAAATATTCTACGTCAGGTTATATCTAAGGTTTCGTAAGCGCAATCATCGAATATATGAAGTTGCCTTTTCGTCTGCAAACCAAATTGCATGACCTTCAGTTGGTCGTATCCAGCTGGCCGGCAAATTGTTTCTTTTTTCTCCTTCAGACCATATCTCAGACATCCGTTCAGCTTTGTTCGCACCGGTGACCAGGACGCAGATTTTATCCGCATGGTTTATGATCCTGCCAGTGAGGGTGACCCGTTGCTGAAAAGTGACGGGGTGGGTGGCAACTTCACAAATACGATCCGATCGCAGCAGTTCCATGTGATTTGGAAAGATGGAGGCGGTATGTCCGTCGTCACCAATACCCAGAAATATCAGGTCGAATCGGGGCCATCCATTCTTCATCGTAACCTGTTCACGGATTTGTCTTGAATAGTTTTCAGCTTCCTGGTAAGGTACCTGCTCACCCAAAATTCGGTGAATGTTTTTTTCAGGAATAGTGATTTTAGATAATAGCATTTGGTTTGCTACCCCAAAATTGCTTTCCGGATCGCCTGGTGCAACCATCCGCTCATCCACCCACCAGAAGTGTGTTTTCTGCCAGAGAGGGGAACCGGCATAGTTGGAGGCCAAAACAGAAAACAGCAAATTTGGCGTTGATCCTCCTGAAATTGCCATGTGAAATTTACTGCTGGAAGAAGATTCTATCCAATTCATCAGCAACGCACTAACCTGTTCGGCTAATTCTGCGGGATTAGGAAATATTTGCAGCTCTCTTTTCATATTCTTTGTAAAAATATTCAAGCTAATTTTTAATCTGTAATTTTTAATCTGTAATTTTTAATTTTCCGTTTGCTTACAATTCGCAATACTCGCCATCATTGGCCAAATTCTTGCAGGGCCTGCGCCAAATACCGTTTTCAACTAGCCGGTCTACAGTTTCCGGTCCCCAGGTGCCGGCGGGATAGCCATAAATTGGAATGTCAGGGTTGTTCTGCCAGCCATCCAGAATGGGCTGAACATATTCCCACGCTTTTTCGACGGCATCGCTTCGTGAATAGAGCGTAGCATCCCCATGCATGCAATCCAACAGTAACCTGCTATAGGCGGATGGCAGATAACTGTCGGAAAGCTCTTTGTAGTGAAAATCCATGTTCATGGTCTGAACCCTGAAACCTGCGCCCGGAACTTTCATTCCCAATTTTAACAACACCCCTTCATCAGGCTGAATGCGAAGCACCAGCTGATTGTTAATAGGTTCATTGACTGATTCGTATTGGAATAGGTGATGTGGTGTGGTTTTAAAATAGATAACTACTTCCGTTACCCGGGTCGGCAGTTTTTTACCCGTACGGATGTAGAAAGGGACACCTGCCCAGCGGAAATTATCAATGAAAAATTTAAGGGCAACGAAGGTCTCAGTCTTGGACATTGGGTCAACACCGTTTTCTTCGCGGTAGCCTTTTACCAGCTCATTGCCAATGTGAGATTGGGTGTATTGTCCCCGAAATACCTGAGTGGCAATATCCTCCTTGCGGAGTGGCCGCATGGATTGAAACACTTTCAGCATCTCGTTCCGAATGGCATTGGCTTCAATCACCACAGGAGGTTCCATGGCAATCAGTCCGACCAGTTGCATCAGGTGGTTCTGGACCATGTCACGCAGTGCACCTGAATGATCGTAATATCCTCCACGATCCTCAACCCCCAGCGTTTCTGCGGAGGTAATTTCGACATGGTGTATGAAATTTTGGTTCCAGATGGGTTCGAAAATTCCATTCGAAAACCTGGTAACCAGCATGTTCTGAACAGTCTCTTTTCCAAGGTAGTGATCAATCCGGTAAAGTTGATCTTCGGTATAAAAGGAGAGCAACTTCCGGTTGAGTTCACGTGCGCTGGCAAGATCAGTTCCAAACGGTTTTTCTATGATGATCCTTTTGAAGCCCAGCGAAACATCGTTAAGTCCTGCCTCGGCCAAAATTTGGGGAATTACCTGGTACAACTGTGGTGGCGTTGAGAGATAAAAGATATAATTGGCAGGAATGGAGAGTTGGTTTCCCAATTTTTCCAACCTTGTTTTAAGGTTCGGATAATCGGATGCATTTGAAGTTTCAAGCGACTGGTAGAAGAGTAAATCCAAAAACCGGTCAACACAAGTACCATTTTGGGAACTGACAGGCAAAAACTCCTTCATTTTTTCCCGGAAGGCCTCGTCGGATAGCTCTGTTCTGGAGACACCCAAAACGGCAAAATTTTCAGGCAAAAGCTTTTGTTCACATAACTCAAACAAAGCCGGTATAAGTTTTCTTTTGGTCAGATCGCCAGATGCACCAAAAATGATCAGGATGTGTGGTTCGGGGCTGTTCATGGTGAAATATTTTTTATAGTTCTTTACGAAAAACGTATCATCAGGTTCTATTTTACGATCCTTCGGCAAGTTTATGGGAGTCCAAATTCAGTGGTAATTTGCTCAAAATCATGCATTAACATTAAATCCTTCTATTCTTTGCTTTTTTCAAAATTGCTGCTGTTCCGTCCGAAAATAACTTGCCATCTTTTTTTTGACATACTACCGCGGACGGCGCTTCCTTCTTCATTCGCAACCCGGGGTGTCGCTCCTTCGTCGCTTTACCCCGGGCTATTCACATTATACCCGGGGTAAGATACGAGAGGGATCAACATTGTGGTCGGGAAAATTAGGATTGTGCAACTGCCAATTTTCACATTTCCCAATTTTCACAAAATTTTTTCCTAACCCTTCGACAAGGGTCTCGTCTTCCCATCCCTCAGTCCCTTAGTCACTCCGTCTCCCAGTCCCTCCGTCCCTCCGTCTAAAAAGCCGCCCTGTATCTTCCATTGTCCTCCTCCATGAGAGATCGGTAAGATTCATAGCGCGAGGTTGATACACTCCCTTTTTCAACGGCTTCCTTGACCGCACATCCAGGTTCGTGCATGTGGGTACAATTGAAAAACCGGCATTGGTCCAACAGCCTGAACATCTCGGGAAAGTAGTGCGAAATCTCTGTTTTTTCCATGTCAATCACACCAAACCCACGTATTCCCGGCGTATCAATCAGGTAGCTGTCATCCGAAAGAACGTGCATCTCAGCAAAAGTTGTGGTATGTTTCCCTTGCTGGTGGTGATCTGAAATTTCATTGGTTTTGAGCTGAAGTGATGGATTGAGACAGTTGAGCAGGGATGATTTTCCCACACCGGAATGGCCGGAGAAAAGCGTAGTTTTTCCCTGAAGCTGTGCCAAAAGCTGATCGATATTTTGGTGTTTTTTGGTAGAGACCCTGAAACAGTGGTATCCGATTCCTTCATAAATGTATATCAACTCTTCCAAACGGGCGAGATCATCCTCTGTATAGAGATCAATCTTGTTGAAAACAATACCTGCCGGGATACGATAAGCCTCAGCGGAGATAAGATACCTGTCAATAAATCCGGTGAGTGTTACGGGATAATTTACCGTTACGATCAGAAAAAGCTGATCTACATTGGCTGCAATGATCTGGCTCTCTTTCGATAGATTGGATGATTTTCGGATGATGTAGTTCTTGCGTTGTTCGATTTCAAAGATAACACCAGACCTGCCGCTTGGAGTTGTTTCATCGTCCTGAATCTGGTATTTGATCCGGTCGCCAACTGAAACCGGGTTGGTTGTTCGTACTCCCTTCATGCGCAATTTTCCTTTGATGCGGCAATCAATCATTTCGCCGTCATCATTTTTGACAGTATACCAACTCCCTGTTGACCTTATAACCAATCCTTTTTCCAATATTCAGATTTTATTCTCAAAAGTAGACAAATTGTAGGAATGTGCTAATATGCCGATGGGTTAATGTGATGGTGGGCTAACTATTAAGCGTTGATTTGTATCAGTTTATTATCTTTTAACTTTTGATTTTTTATCGATTGAATTGAATCAAAGAGCTTTTATTAACTTTACCCACTTCAACAAGAACAATTACAAAGTAATACTGTACCATAAATGAAGACGAACCGGATTCTTAAAGCTGCTTTGGCCTTATCTATTGTAGCCATCATGGGATTGTCGTTCTGGGGTTTCAAGACTGACCAGAAAAATTTTGAGATCTCTAAAAACCTCGATATTTTCTATACGCTTTTTCGTGAGCTTAATCTATTCTACGTGGAAGACATAAAGCCGGAGAAACTTATCAAAACAGGTATCGATGATATGCTGGAGTCTCTTGATCCCTATACAACATATATCCCTGAAGAGGATATGGATGATTTTAAATTCATGACTACCGGAGAGTATGGCGGTATCGGGGCACTGATTAGCAAAAGAGGTGACAAAATTGTTGTAGCAGAACCGTATGAAGGTTTTCCTGCCCAAAAGGCCGGGTTAAAAGCGGGGGACATTTTCCTTGAGCTGGATGGGAAACCCGTCAGTAAATATACAGTGGAGGATGTCTCAGCCGGACTGAAGGGACCCGCCAAAAAGGCATTAAAATTGAAAATGCTCCGTCCTGAAACGAAAAAAACTTTTGAGGTTGAACTGATCAGGGAAGAGATAAAAATTGATCCCGTTACCTATGCAGGAATGCTCGATGCAAAGACAGGATACATGCGCCTGTCTAGTTTTACGGATGGCTGCGCCGACCGGATAAAGGAATCATTCCTGGAGCTAAGGGATAAAAAGGGTGCTACCACGATGGTGATTGACCTTCGCTCAAACCCGGGTGGATTATTGGGAGAAGCCGTAAAGATGGTCAACCTTTTTGTCAAACATGGGGAAGAGGTGGTTAGCACCAGGGGAAAGGTTGCACAATGGGATAAAACGTATCGTGCAACCGAACAACCTATCGATACCATTATGCCAATCGTCGTGCTGGTTAACAGGGGGTCGGCTTCTGCATCAGAAATTGTGGCAGGTGCGCTGCAAGATCTTGACCGTGCTGTCATTATGGGCAAAAGGACATTTGGCAAAGGATTGGTCCAGACCACCAGAGACCTGAGTTACAACACAAAACTAAAGGTCACAACCGCCAAATACTATATTCCCAGCGGAAGATGTATCCAGGCGCTTGACTATTCACACCGGAACAAAGACGGCAGTGTGGGAACCATCCCTGACTCATTGATTCATGAGTTTGCCACCAAGGATGGACGGAAGGTTTTTGATGGTGGAGGAATTGTACCCGATGTAAAATTGGATCAGGATACACTTTGCGATCTTGCATACAAATTGATCCAGGAAAACATTATTTTTGATTATGCCACCCACTTTGTTGCTTCCCATTCAACCATTGCCCCACCTGATCAGTTTGAAATTGATGATCAGATTTTCGACGATTTTCACCAGTTTCTAACTTCCAAAAATTTTACCTACCAATCAAGAAGTGCGCAAGTCTTGAAAGGATTGATTGAGACTGCCAGAAAGGAGCGTGCCTACGATGAGACCAAAGCCGAATTTGATGCCCTGGAGAAAAAATTGACCATCAATGTCGAGGCTGACCTGAAGAAGTTCAGAAAAGAGGTAAGCAGTGTATTGGCAGATGAGATCGTTACCAGGTATTATTACCAGAAAGGAGCTGTAATTGCCTCCTTCAGGGATGACACGGATATCACTAAAGCCAAATCAGTCCTGGCAAACAATGCGGAATACCGGACTATTTTGAAACCTGTTTCAGAAACCACATCGGGGAAAAAATAGCCATTAAAAAGATAACGGCTATTTAGGGAATTGAATGTTATTTCGTAAACAGGGTAAACTTGTGGGGATAAATTATAGACAAACTGACCAGAAGCAGGATAATTGCCGCAAGGGCAACAAAGAAAAGCGTAATACCTGTTTTGTATCTTTTGTTGCTCTTCACAAGATATTGCATGGCTAATATTTTGGTAATCTTGTCAGTCAGTTTTTTCAGTGCCATCTGATCCTTCACAATGTAATCAAACGCGCCTAATTTTAACGTATTGACCGCCACATCCACACTGTCCAGACCGGAAAGGAAGATAAATTCGGTGTGGGGAAGAACTTTCTTGACATGTTTTAATACACCTATCCCATCTATTCCTTCCAGAAGATAATCCTGTATGATGATATCAGGTTTTTCGTCAATTCTTTTTAAACACTCTTCACCACTAAAAAAACTTTCTACGCGGGTGAATTTTTTTGATTGCAAGTAGTTGGCAACCAGTTTATTATAAACTGGGTTATCTTCCACAATGAAAATTAGCGGTTCAGTTCGTCTTTGCATAGCGGTCTTTTTTTTAAGGGATTAAGCGTCCAGTCTAAACAAGATTTTCTTTTAGTATGATAATAAAGTTCAGTGAATGTAAATATACCAAAATTCTTACTGTAAATTAAACATTCCTAATCTGTTTTTTTTGGAAGGCTTTCAGAGTTAAATCTGACCCCTATTCTGCAGAGCGATTAAAAAAAATGCTAATTTAGCCGGTAAGATGGTCGACTGACAGTTCCATGTTATAGAATGATCAGAAGACCTAACAATTCAACTAAATAATTATAAAGAAAATGAAGAACCTATCGCTATTGCTCATCCTCTTAGCCGTTGCACTGGCAGCCTGTAAAACCCAAAAAATAGCTCCAAAGCCGCAACCTGTGTCCCAGGAAAAATCCACTCCAGCCGTAATAGCTGCGCCGACCCCGGCTCCCAAAGCCAATAACAGCAAACCGGCCGCAGTAGCATCCAAAGAGGAGCGTTTCTCGGCAGCATCAGGCGAAGTCGCTAATTATGGGACCAATAAATTCTTCGTGATTATGGGGAGTTTTTCAGTATTGGAAAACGCTAAACGTCTGAAAGAAACACTTACTACTGAAAATTTTCATCCTGTTATATTGATGAATGATAGCGGAATGTACCGGGTTTGTGGCGACAGTTATGCAGAAGAATCTGCTGCTCGTGCCAAAATTGCCGAGGTAAGATCATCATTCCCAAAATACAGCGATATTTGGTTGTTGATCAGGAAACAATAAAAGGGGTAAAGTCTCTCTCCTGTTGGTCAGATGGTCAGGATCTCTTTCTCCTTGGCCAGTAGCATGGCCTCAATCTTTTTGGTATAGCTGTCCGTGAGATTCTGGATCTCATCGATAGCTATTTTCTCTTCATCTTCTGAGATCTCTTTTTCCTTTAAGAGTTTTTTGAGGAAATCATTGCCATCTTTCCGGGCTGAACGGACACTAACTTTTGCTGTCTCGCTTTCTTTGTGCGCATCTTTCACCAGATTGCGCCTGCGTTCTTCTGTTGGAACGGGTACATTGATGCGGATGATTTCTCCGTTGTTTTCAGGATTAAAACCCAGATTGGAGTTGATTATGGCACGTTCAATGGTGTGGATCATCTTCTTCTCCCAAGGTTGAATGGCAATGGTTCGGGCATCCGGGGTACTGATGTTGGCCACCTGGGGCAGCGGTGTCATTGAGCCATAATAATCTACCAAAACTCCTTCAATCATTCTAGGGGAGGCTTTTCCTGCCCTGATATGCGCCAGTTCGTGGTCGAGATGAGTCAAAGCATGCTCCATCCTTTCGGTGGTCTCATCCATTAACATTTGAATTTCCTCATTCATCTGTATATGATTTTGCGTTTATGATGCTACTCATTGTAGACATAGGTGCCGATGGGTTCGCCGTGAACCACTTTCAACAGGTTGCCCTTTTTATCCATGTTGAAGACGATGACCGGAAGGTTGTTCTCTTTGCAGAGTGTTGTGGCAGTAAGATCCATGACACGCAAATCTTTTGAATAGATCTCGTCAAAGGATATTTTGTCTAACTTCATGGCAGCTGGATTTTTTTCAGGATCTGCGGTGTAAATGCCATCCACCCGTGTACCTTTTAACATGACATCGGCACCTACTTCAATGGCACGCAGGGAGGCCGCCGTATCTGTAGTAAAAAACGGATTACCGGTTCCGGCGGCAAAAATGGCAACCTCGCCCTTTTCTAGCGCTTTGATGGCCAGTTCTTTGGTGTAAAATTCGCCAATTGGCTGCATGGCAATGGCAGTAAGTACCCTGGCCTTTATTTGCAGAGATTCAAGGGCCGAGGCAAGAGCCAAACTGTTGACCACAGTGGCCAACATGCCCATCTGGTCCCCTTTGCAGCGATCGAAACCTTTTGCGGTACCGCTTAAACCCCTGAAAATATTGCCACCACCGATAACGATGCCAACCTCAATTCCAATAGAGATAATCTCTTTGATTTGAAGGGCATAATCATAAAGGACCTCCTGATCGATGCCGTGTTGAAGTTTTCCGAGCAGGGATTCTCCCGAAAGCTTTAAAACCACCCTGTTATATTTTATCATTTTGGCTAAATTCTAACCTGTATGTCTCTATTCATGTACATTGGGCCCCAAGTTTAGGGTTGTTCAATTCAATACAAATTTATATTAAAAATATTTGATAACAAACCTTATTCCGATACACCGGAGGGGTAATATCAAAAAAAAAACCTCCCGAAGGAGGTTTTAATATCAGGGGGAATACTTTGATCAGACGTTTAATGTAAAGCGTTTGATCTCAGTTACTTTAAGGTCTTTATCAACGTTTCCAAGATATTGACGGATTGTCATCTTGTTGTCCTTCACAAAGTCCTGGTTTAATAGGGTACTCTCTTTGAAAAATTTGTTCAACGCGCCCTGTGCAATTTTGTCAAGCATGTTTTCAGGTTTGCCTTCCAAACGGAATTTTTCTTTGGCAATCTTCAACTCTTGCTCAACAATTTCGGGAGCCACATCATTGTTGTCGATGGCAACCGGACTCATGGCTGCTATTTGCATAGCGATGTCTTTGCCAACCTGTACATCAACAACCTTGTTGAAACCAACCAGCGTAGCCAGTTTGTTTCCGGGATGGATGTATGGAACAACAAATACTGCTGAGACAGACTCGTAGAAAGGTAATTCAATCTTTTCTCCGATAATACCTGTCTGTTCCATCACTTGTTCGCCGATGGTACGTCCATCAAGAACCAGTGCTTTCACTGCATCCAGACTGTTGCTTTTGTTGGCAAGTGCCTGATCAAGAATTTTATGGGTAAGGGCAACAAAGTTCTCATTTTTTGCGACGAAATCTGTTTCGCAATTCAGGGAGATGATCGCTCCAAAACTTTGGTTAGCAGATACTTTAGCCAGAACAACACCTTCAGATGATTCCCTGTCGGCACGTTTACTGGCAACCAGTTTGCCTTTTTCGCGAATGATCTCCACCGCACGGTCAAAGTTTCCTTCGGCATCGGCCAAAGCATTTTTGCAATCCATCATTCCTGCGCCGGTTGCTTTGCGCAATTTGACTACATCTGCAGTACTAATTTCCATCTCAGAATAAATATTTGAAATAATTACTTTGCCTCTTCAGCGGGATCTTCCTCTTCTTCCTCTTCAGCTGCATCCTCGTCTACAAGAATTGCATCGAGTTCCTCTTCAAGGATATCCTCAGTGTCATCGGCCTCTACCTCTTCATCGTCTTCAACAATGATTTTAGCTACAGTCTTGCGACCTTTCTTCAGGGTAGAAATAGGTTTTTCGTCTTTTTCCTCGCCATCGCGTTCAACTTTACGGTCTGAAAGACCATCTTTGATAGCGTCGCACATCACCCCAACGATCAGATCGATGGATTGTGAAGCATCGTCATTGGCCGGAATAACGAAATCGATGCCGTTTGGATCGGAGTTGGTATCTACCATCCCGAAAATTGGGATGCTAAGACGCTGGGCTTCGCGAACAGCGATCTTCTCTTTCATCACGTCGATGATAAAGAGTGCTGCAGGTAAGCGGGTCAGGTCAACGATAGAACCAAGGATCTTCTCCAGTTTGGCCCTTTGACGGGTGATCTGAAGTTTTTCACGTTTGGAAAGATTGTCCCAGCTTGAATCTTTGATCATCTTGTCGATGGTCGACATCTTCTTAACAGCCTTGCGGATGGTTGGGAAGTTGGTAAGCATACCACCGGGCCAACGTTCAACTACATAGGGCATATTTACTGCTGATACTTTCTCGGCTACGATTGTCTTCGCCTGTTTTTTGGTCGCAACGAACATAACCTTGCGGCCTGAACGGGCGATTTGCTTGAGGGCATCGGCAGCTTCGTCAATCTTGACAATTGTTTTTTGCAGGTCGATGATGTGGATCCCGTTTTTCTCCATGAAAATGTAGGGGGCCATGTTTGGATTCCATTTGCGTTTGAGGTGTCCAAAGTGAACGCCTGCATCCAGCAACTGCTTAAATTCTGTTCTTGGCATAATGAATTGTTTACTTTCTGTTCAGTCAATCCCCCGGTAGTCCGCAAAGGGAGTCCGGAAAATTTAGATGCTAAACCTGTTATTAAAAATAAAAAGTGCTTAAATCGATTAACGTTTCGAGAATTGGAATCTCTTGCGTGCTTTTGGTTGCCCTGGTTTCTTACGTTCCACTTCGCGAGGGTCACGGGTTAAAAATCCGGCAGCTTTCAGTTTTGGACGGAAATCAGCACTGATTTTCAACAATGCACGGGAGATACCGAGACGAAGTGCTTCAGCCTGACCTGTCAGACCGCCACCGTCCAGATTTACTTTGATATCGTATTGACCGGCTACTTCACAAAGGTGCAAAGGTTGCTGAACAACATATTGCAGCGTTCCTACCGGGAAGTACTCGTTCAATTCTCTTTTGTTGATGGTAATATTTCCTTTGCCTTCAGTAAGATATACACGGGCAACAGCAGTTTTTCTTCTGCCTAAAGCGTTTATAACTTCCATGATACTTATCTAATATTGTCAAGGTTAATAACTTTTGGTTGCTGTGCGGCGTTATCGTGCTCAGCTCCAACATAAACATGCAAATTGGTGAACAGCTTGGCCCCAAGACTGTTCTTCGGCAACATACCTTTAACGGCTTTTTCGACCATACGGGCAGGATGTTTGGTCATCAGTTCTTCAGCAGTTTGAAAACGCTGACCACCCGGATACCCCGTGTGGCGGATATAAACTTTGCCTTTCATCTTATTTCCGGTCAGACGAACTTTCTCAGCATTGATAACGATAACATTGTCACCGCAATCCACGTGAGGGGTATAGCCCGGTTTGTGTTTGCCTCTGAGTACCAATGCAATCTTACTTGACAATCTACCCAGGATCTGGTCTGTGGCATCTACCACTACCCATTCTTTTTGTACCGTCGCTTTGTTGAGCGATACGGTTTTGTAACTTAAAGTGTCCACTTTCGGTTCAATTTATAATGTGATACAATCCATTTTTTGTCGGTTCACCTGTCAAA
Source organism: uncultured Tangfeifania sp. (assembly GCA_964358545.1). GTDB lineage: Bacteria > Bacteroidota > Bacteroidia > Bacteroidales > Prolixibacteraceae > CAINVV01. The sequence goes on from CAYHQN010000065.1 coordinate 23,032, forward strand.
TCAGCGCTGTATCAGTTTACCGAATTCCACTATTCGATAAATTTTGCTAAGGTTGATACCGCCTCCAATCCGTACAACGACAAATTAGGATAAAATCGGGACTGCAAAAGTAGCGTATTTTTTGAAAACAACAACTCCTTTGAAAAAATAGCAGCGATTCAGCGAGAACATTATTTTGGTGTTTGTAACAATGGGTGATTGACA
>CAYHQN010000066.1:0-23127 GCA_964358545.1 uncultured Tangfeifania sp.
AATTAGCAGTTGTTGTTTGGAATTAGTATTTCTTTACAAATACTAAGTTACTAATAATTATATTAAAAGTTTCAAGGGGGATACGTTTAATACAATTACCCTTTTTAAAATAAAATTATGAAAGTATGGTTGGTAAATGTGCAATTATTTAACCCAATCTCAAATTTCAAACACTTATTAAATAGTCATACAATTCTACAACCAAATAAAAGTGTTCCAATAGGTTCGATATTTCAAGGTTTCCCACTACAAAGAGGTTCCTGTAAACAAAATGTTCACGAGGATTTTCTATTGTAGATGTTCCAACAGTATTTTGAGTCCAATTCCAATCAAAATCAAACCACCCAGAATTTCGACTTTGGAACCGAATCTTCCTCCAACATCTTTCCCTATCCGGATTCCCAGCATCGAGAAAAAGAAGGTAACGCCGCCAATGATCACTGCACCACCGAAAATCTTGTTCGTTTCGGCCAAAGCATAGGAGAAACCCACAACCAAAGCATCGATACTGGTGGCGATGGAGAGGGTCATGATGTGACGAAATGAGTAAATATCCGATTCCTTTTTATCGGCAGGCATCGTGGTACCTCCGTAAATCATTTTTCCCCCCAGATAGGTCAGCAGGATGAAAGCGATCCAATGGTCAATTCCTTCCACATAACTTTTTATTCCTGCTCCCATGAACCAGCCGACGATTGGTAGAAAGCCCTGAAAAAAGGCGAAGGCGAAGGCAATTTTGACCGCATGGGCGAAGGAAACCTTTTGTTCAGCCAATCCACAACTGATGGATACAGCAAAAGAGTCCATTGAGAGGCCAACCGCTAAAACCAGTACGGTAAAAATATCCATGGGCATGAGTTTAGGCAGCAAAGATAATTATCTGCCGAAAAGCTAAAAGGAGAACGCCGGAGAATTTCTCCGGCGTTCTGATTGTGACCATTGCTGGTCATTTATATATTGGGTTGACAATTACATCATTCCACCCATACCGCCGCCCATGCCGCCCGGCATTGCTGGTTCATCTTTCTTCTCTTCTACCAGCACACATTCTGTTGTCAGGAACATACCTGCAATAGAGGCAGCATTTTCAAGCGCTATACGGGTAACCTTGGCAGGGTCGATAACTCCTGATTCGTACAAATTCTGGAAAACATCGAGGCGGGCGTTGTAGCCGAAATCGCCTTTGCCTTCCTTTACTTTCTGAACGATCACAGCGCCTTCCACACCAGCGTTGGATACGATCTGACGCATTGGCTCTTCGATGGCACGTTTGATGATCAGGATACCTGTTGTCTCATCGTCGTTGTCGCCTTCCAGTCCTTCGAGTGCCTGCATGGCGCGAATGAATGCGACACCACCTCCGGGTACGATACCTTCTTCGATGGCAGCACGGGTTGCGTTCAGCGCGTCATCAACACGGGCTTTCTTCTCTTTCATTTCGATTTCTGAAGGTGCACCAACATACAGAACGGCAACGCCGCCTGATAGTTTGGCCAAACGCTCCTGCAGTTTTTCGCGATCGTAATCGGAAGTTGTAGTCTCGATCTGTTTTTTGATCTGACCAACCCGGGCTGCTATCAGTTTTGAGTCGCCTCCACCGTTAACGATCGTAGTTTTTTCCTTGTCGACAGTCACTTTTTCCGCTTTTCCAAGCATCTCAAGTGTTGTGTCTTCCAGTTTCATCCCTTTTTCTTCGGTAACAACTGTTCCGCCTGTTAAAATGGCAAGATCTTCGAGCATCTCTTTGCGACGGTCGCCAAATCCGGGCGCTTTAACGGCACAAACCTTCAGGCCTGCACGCAAACGGTTGACAACCAAAGTTGCCAGAGCTTCACCTTCGATATCTTCGGCAATGATCATCAACGGACGACCGGATTGGTGCGTAGCTTCCAGAATAGGGACCAGTTCTTTCATGGAACCGATCTTCTTGTCATGGATCAGAATAAAAGGCTGTTCCATTTCGGTAGCCATTTTTTCTGTATCTGTCACAAAATAGGGAGAGATGTAACCGCGATCGAACTGCATGCCTTCAACAACTTCCACGTAAGTGTCAGTTCCTTTGGCCTCTTCAACAGTGATAACTCCTTCTTTGTTAACTTTTTGCATTGCTTCGGCAATCAGTTTGCCGATCTCCGCATCGTTGTTGGCAGATACACGGGCAACCTGCTCAATTTTATCGTAATCGTTGCCAACATTGATGGCTTGTGATTTGATGTGGGCTACTACTTTGAGTACCGCTTTGTCGATACCACGTTTCAGGTCCATTGGGTTGGCACCTGCGGTAACGTTTTTCAAACCTACCGTGATGATAGACTGGGCCAGAACTGTTGCAGTGGTGGTTCCGTAGCCTGCGTCATCGCCTGTTTTTGAAGCAACTTCTTTAACCAGGTGCGCGCCAATGTTTGCATAAGGATCGGCAAGATCGATCTCTTTTGCTACGGTTACACCATCTTTTGTTACCATTGGAGCACCAAATTTTTTCTCGATAATCACGTTACGGCCTTTTGGTCCGAGGGTAACTTTTACTGCGTCGGCCAATTGGTCAACACCTTTTTTCAACAGCTCGCGAGCTTCAATATTGAATTTAATTTCTTTAGCCATTTCGAATAAATTTTATTTATTGACAATCAATTAATTACGCTATAAAAAGAACATCTGTCTGGTTAACAAGCAGGTAATCTTTTCCGTCGATAGTAAGTTCGGTGCCGGAGTATTTTCCAAAGAAAACCACATCCCCAACTTTAACTTCCATCACTTCATCTTTTTTTGCACTACCTACCAGGACAACTTTCCCGGAAAGTGGTTTTTCTTTAGCTGAATCAGGAATGATAATACCACCAGCTGTTTTTTTCTCTGCTTCCTGCGGCTCAATCAATACTTTGCCGGCAAGGATTTTACCTTTAAGTTCTGCCATTTTTAAATATTTATTTAATAATTAGTGTGAATAATATTTTTTATACCTCAACCCTATCAGATTTTGTGCCAAAACGAATAAAAGCCAATTCATTTCCCTTTTCAGACAAAATTTCACCGAATTATTGGAGAAAATTCAGAATAACACTGTAAAAATATGAAATACAGATGATTATGAGAACATGTTTTTGTCAGGTAATTCTGACAAGATGACATAAATTAAAAAGCCACTGCTTTTGGGGCAATGGCTTAAAGGCTTTTCGAAACGAATGGTTCCGATTATTTTGTTTTTGAGGAGTCTTTGCTATTGGGTACAGACTGTGGGAAAGTAGGTAAGGCAGATGGATCCTGAACACCTTGAATTTGCTGTTCGATAGCCGATTTAGCTTGTTGTCCCTGACGTGGCATGAAGGCTGTTGCCATAATGCAAAGAATTACCAGGCTTGCTGCCAGGATCCAGGTTCCTTTTTCAAGGAAGTCAGTTGTTTTACGAACGCCCATTACCTGGTTGGAACTGGAGAATGAGGATGCTAATCCGCCTCCTTTTGAATTTTGAACCAAAACAAGCAGGACGATAAGGAAACAAACAATAAAAATCAGGACTGATATGAAAGTATACATCTCGTATTATTTAAGCATTTTTTTAATCTCTTCAATTTGCTCGGCAAAATAAACACTTTTTTCGGGATATTTCAAACTTAACCGTCTAAAAGAGTCAATTGCTTTTTGGTGGTGCCCCTGTTTGAGATAAATTCTTGATAATGTTTCTGTTATGAATTCATCATTTTCGTTTTCTGATACGTCATTTAACTCAAACAGATCGTTTTGTACGGTTGAAATTTCATTTCGTGGTTGTATAGTAGGATTCACTTTGATGAACTTCTCAATCAAATCAACTTTCCCTTCAATTTCTTCAGATTTTATTTCATCCTGAATGATCGTCGCATTTTCCCGATTTTGATCAGATTCATCCAGTTGGAATAGTGCATCTTGCTGGTCAAAGCTTAACAGGTCAAAATCGATGATTTCAGGGTCGACAGGTTCTTTTGGGACGAATTCAGGGAAATCGGTAGCTGTGATCTGTCTCTCTTCAGAAAGCTCAAAAAGAGGTGCGTTATCTTGTGCGGGTTTACCGATTGTCTGTAATTGTTTGGAGGTTTGTTCCCTGACAGTTTTTGGCTGAAGCATCCGGTATAGGATAGTACGGTCTGTGGCGTAAATCGAACAGATCTTCAAATAGGAGTCGTAGCGAAAGTTTGCCTGTGAATGAAGGTTATAGGTATAAAGAAGTTGTGCCGATTGAAAATAGGGAAACTCTTCGACGATCTCTTTCAGATCCCCGATGGTCTGCTCTTTGAGCAATACCGGTTTTTCAATAAACAGGAGCAACTGATCTTTGGTTACTGACATGATAAATTTATCTTATACTTGGCTAATGCAATTTACCAACTTTTCTTCATCTTTCAACGCTCAACTTGTCTCTCTACCAGTTTGACACGGATTTGTTAAAGATATCATCGATCAACTGTGTGTTGATCACCAGTACTGCCTCATTTTCTACCTGGTTGATCGCTTTTGAGCTATCCCAGTCGTAATACGCGGAGAAGGTTGTATTAAAATCCTTATCGTGGTCTTTGTTGTTGACAAAAATCACTTTGACGGTGATGGTCAGTCTGTTCATGGAGGCAAAATCGCGTCCGGTTTCGCTTTTTTGGATGGAGAGCGGTCGGACATCGTAGCCTGTAATCTCGCCCGAAAACTCCAGATCTCCCTGATCCTTGTTGATGGAAAGGCTTGTTTCATTGACAAACTTATCCTTCAGCGCCTCGGTAAAGGACTGGCTCAGGGTTGGGTTGATCACTCTGGACCTGTTCCTGAAATAATCGATAAAAACGGTCTTAATGTCAGGAGAGATGATGGCGCCGCTCAACCCGTATTTAATTTGACATCCGTAGGTTGTTAATAGAAGTAGGATGGTCGCGAAAGCCTGTATACGTATGTTTGTCGGGTTTTTCATGTGTATAATTTATTTTTAATTGCCACATGGAATTCGTCCCGACAGATCGGGACTCATTTCATTTTTGTTTTATGTTGTATTCCTTGATCTTCCTGTAAAGGGTCCTTTCAGAGATACCCAACTCCTCTGCTGCAAGTTTTCGTTTTCCGCTGTGCCTGTCTAATGCCTTGAGGATTAGTTCCATCTCTTTCTCCTCAATGGATAGGGATTCTTCAACAAATTCTTCGGTATCCTGGATGTGCGCTATGACGCCTGGTTTTGCATAGCCGGGGAACAGTGGTTCATCCTGATCGATCTTCTCTTTATCCTGGTGAAAAAGCTGCATAACCCCTTCTTCCGACTCTTCGGTCCGAACTGCAAAAGGAGCGCCTTTAGCCAGCTGGTTAAATTTCTCTTTCAGTTCGTCCAGTTCTTTCTTAAGCCCGATAAGGGCATTGAGCATCATGGTGCGTTCGTTCTCCAGGGCCCTGGCATCCGACTCCTTGTGGTACAATGCCGGGAGGAATCCGGGCTCCTCATTGGGGATGTAATGGACCAGCTTCTCTGAAGTGATATCCCTGTCTGTTTCAATGATAGAGATCTGCTCGGTGATATTTTTCAACTGCCTGACATTGCCGGGCCAGCGATAACCAAGAAATATTTTCTGGGCCTCCTCATTTAGCCGGATGGATGGCATTTTGTATCGTTCGGCAAAATCGTTCGCAAATTTTCTGAACAAAAGCAGGACATCGGTACCCCGTTCGCGCAAAGGCAAAACTTTGATTGGAACCGTGTTGAGACGGTAATAAAGATCTTCCCTGAATTTACCCTCCTTGATGGCGTTGCTCAAGTCAAAGTTTGTGGCGGCTATCACCCTGACATTTGTCTTTTGAACCTGCGAAGAGCCAACACGAATGAACTCGCCAGTCTCCAGCACCCTTAAAAGCCTAACCTGTGTTGAGACGGGAAGTTCTCCGATCTCGTCCAGAAAGAGTGTTCCTCCGTCGGTCACCTCAAAGTAACCTTTGCGATCGTTGAGCGCTCCTGTAAATGATCCTTTTTCATGTCCAAAAAGCTCTGAGTCGATTGTCCCTTCCGGGATTGCACCGCAGTTGATGGCGATGTATTTGCCATGTTTTCGTGGCGAATAATAATGGATGATCTGGGGGAATGACTCTTTTCCGACGCCACTCTCGCCGCTGATCAGCACAGAAAGATCTGTCGGTGCCACCTGAAGGGCAACTTCAATGGCACGGTTCAGTCCGGGAGCATTCCCGATGATACTGAAACGTTGTTTAATCTCCTGTATATCCATGCAATCAACTCGCTTTTTCGAACGACAAATTTAGTATTAATCTGCGAATATTCGGCAAGGAAAGTAGAGTCGGCCAACCGGTCGACTCTACTTTCCTTGTTGTTGCTGTGCACAGTTAATCAAACAATGGCTATTTTTGTAAAAAAACAATGATGACCATGACAATTAAATTTATTGCCATCATCCCTTCCAGGTACGGTTCTTCGAGGTTTCCGGGGAAACCACTTGCCGACATTGCAGGGAAACCAATGATACAACGGGTCTATGAACAAGTGGTTCAGGCTGTGGAGGAAACATGGGTAGCAACGGACGATGAACGCATTGCCTCAGCTGTCCGCGCTTTTGGTGGCAAGGTGGTGATGACTTCGGTGGATCACCGCAGTGGCACAGACCGGTGTGCGGAGGCGGTTCGAAAAATCAGCCGGGAGACCGGAATCCACTTTGATGTGGTCATTAATGTTCAGGGTGATGAGCCTTTTATACAGCCCGAACAAATTTCCATTCTTAAACAGCCTTTCGTAAAGGAAGCAACTACCGAGATTGCTACTTTGATTCAGCAAATCCACCGGACAGAGGTTCTTTTCAACCAGGCAGAGGCAAAAGTGGCCCTTGACATTCATGGTAATGCGCTGTTTTTTAGCAGAATGCCTATTCCGATGGTTTTTAAATCGGAAGAATCTGATTGGGTTAAAAACTTCAATTATTATTGTCACGTTGGGATTTATGCTTACCGGACCGATATACTGGAGAAGCTCAGCAAATTGCCTGAAGGTCTTCTGGAGAAGGCCGAGTCGTTGGAACAGTTGAGGTGGCTCGAAAATGGCTACTCCATAAAAACGGTTGTCACGAATCATGCAACTGTGGGAATTGATACACCCGAAGAGCTGGCGATAATAGTTGCCACAGGTATTGAAAAATATTATTCGAAGCACTAAAGTGCGTTATTTATACTAACTTTAAACTCTTTGAACCTGCTAAAACCTATATGCCATGGACGTTCCCCGGTTGGTGAGAGAGGATGCTTATTTGCAGCCTTATACTTCAGACTTCCAGCGTTGGGCTGAAAAATACCGATCCAAAGAAAAGGAGTTGCTGGGGGCTATTTCATTAAAGGATTTTGCTTGCGGGCACGATTATTTTGGTCTCTTTAAAAATGAAAAGAGCTGGGTTTTCCGAGATTGGGCTCCCAATGCCTCCCGTATCTTCCTGGTAGGGAATTTTAATGACTGGCAGGATCGTTCGGAATTTGAATTGAAAAATATTGGGAATGGTTCTTGGGAGATAGAGTTGCCTCTTTCATCCATGCACCACGGCGATCTTTATGCGCTCTCCATGTATTGGCCTGGCGGATCCGGCAAAAGGATTCCAGCATGGGCAAAAAGGGTTGTACAGGATAGTGAGACAAATATTTTCAATGCCCAGGTGTGGGCCCCCAGAGGCTCTTTTCGTTTTGCCCACCATTTTATCCCAACGAAAGAGGCGCCAATTATTTATGAATCGCATGTGGGAATGGCCGGGGAGGAACCCAGGGTCCATACTTTCAATGAGTTTAGGTACGAAATGTTGCCCCGCATCAAGGCAGCCGGATACAACACCATTCAGCTGATGGCCATTCCGGAGCACCCCTATTATGGAAGCTTTGGTTACCATGTCTCCAGTTTCTTTGCCCCTTCATCCAGATTTGGCACGCCGGAGGAGTTGAAGCACCTCATTGATGAGGCACATAGCTTGGGTATGTCGGTGGTGATGGATCTGGTACATTCCCATGCGGTAAAGAATGTGAACGAGGGATTGGGATTGTACGACGGGACCAGAACCCAGTTTTTTCATGAAGGAGCGCGTGGAGAGCACCCGGCCTGGGATTCATACTGTTTCAACTATTCCAAAAATGAGGTGATTCACTTCCTGCTATCAAATATCAAATATTGGCTTACAGAATTCCGCTTCGATGGTTTCCGCTTCGATGGAGTGACCAGCATGCTCTATTTTGACCACGGATTGGGTAAGGCGTTTACCAATTATGCCGACTATTTTACCCCCAACCTCGATGACGAGGCGGTGGTCTATTTTATGCTGGCCAACAAACTTGCACACGAAATTAACCCGCACGTACTTTCTATTGCGGAGGAGATGAGTGGCTTGCCCGGACTGGCTGCACCACTTAGCAGCGGTGGTTTGGGTTTTGACTACCGGATGTCGATGGGGGTTCCGGATCTGTGGATCAAACTGATCAAAGAACAGCAGGACCAGGATTGGAATGTCGGGCATCTATTTTACGAATTAACGGCCCATCGCCCGGAGGAGAAGGTGGTGAGTTATGTCGAGAGCCACGATCAGGCCATGGTAGGAGACAAGACCGTTATCTTCAGACTGATCGACAAGGAGATGTATTACTGCATGCGCAAAGATCAGCCCAACCTGATCGTTGACCGGGGTATAGCCCTGCACAAAATGATCCGGTTGGTTACGATCGGCTGTGCCGGAGGCGCTTATCTTAATTTTATGGGGAATGAGTTTGGGCATCCCGAATGGATTGATTTCCCAAGGGAAGGAAACGGCTGGTCGTACCAGCATGCCCGCAGAATCTGGAGTGTCGCCGAAGATTTGGAGCTTAAATTTCACTGGTTGCTTGATTTTGACAGGGATATGATCCATCTTTTTAAGCGGGAGAGACTGCTTGAGGTTCCTGAAATTTGGCGCATCCACGACAACATGCCCGATCAGGTACTTGCCTTCAAACGAAAGAATATGCTCTTTGTCTTCAATTTTAATCCGGACAAATCGTTTGAAGATTACGGAATTCACTGTGAACCGGCCAAATTCAAAGTGATTCTTCAAACTGATGCCCACATTTATGGTGGTTTCAACCGCATCGACGAAAGAATGACCTATTATTCACTGCCTGAAAGTGGTCTGGGATCGCCTCACCAGGTGAAGCTCTATCTTCCTGCCAGGACAGCCATTGTTTTGCAGCAGCAGCCGTATACGAAGGTGAGGTAAGAAATTTATTTTATCGATTCCCTGATCTCTTCCACAATTTTCTTCCGCTCTCCGAAAGGGACGGCGGAAAGGCAAATGGCCGGGTAACTTGCCATTCCCTGTTTTAGTTTGACGGTAAGGTATAGGTCCCATTTTAGTCCGAAGAGATATTTTTTGATTTTGACCTGCCTCAGGGAAATTGTTGGAAATTCAATGGATTCATAGCTTCTGTCGACTGAAAACAACGCATAGTGCCTGATCAGTATTTTGCTGTTTTCATGCTGAAAGCGCACATAGTTAAAGTTCAGTATCCTATTCAGGACCAGCCCGGTAATTAACAGGCAAGCCAGGACCAGCACGATCTCAAATCGTTGAAAAAAAACGGCAACAGACATGGTCAGGAGCAATCCCAAACCCGAAACCATCAGGCTGTTTTTGAGAAATGCGAGATGCTTTTTGTTGTTGTAGAGCATAAAAAATTACAAATTACAGATTACAAATTACAGTGAAATTAGCAAAGATTTCTTGGTTCTCATGATTTTTCATTTCATGGTGATCCGTTCGGTGTCGGGTAGGTTTCAAATATGGTTAGCGAAGGGTTGTACTTGTCTCCAAATCTTCTATCTTAGTAGCTGGGTTTTATTTTCCTGCTATCGCATGAGGCCATTGGCTATTGGCTTTTGGCTGTTAGCTGATTTATGCCGGTGGTGGTATCATTCGACCCTTCGGCCCTTCGGCCCTTCGACAAGCTCTCAGGGATCGTAGGTTCAGGGATCACAGGCGCAGAGACCTAATCGAAAATTGAAAATTGAAAATCAAAAATAGGATGACTGGAACAGAAGCGTTAAACCGGAAAGAATTCAAGCGCAGTTCTCAATCCTACATTTTGGCTACGGCTTTTCTGGCTTTGTTCGCGATCGTAGGTTTTGCCCTCTACGGACCGCCATTCTTTTATGATTTTATGACAAAAGAATTTGGCTGGTCAAGGTCAGTTGTAACTTCAGGCAATGCCTTGGGCAAATTGCTGGTTGCCCCTTTGTTCGGTTTTCTGGCAGGATGGTTGATCGATTCTTACGGTCCGCGAAAACTGATGCTGACAGGCGCCTTGTTTGCAGGAACTGCCCTGATCGGATTGAGCCTTTCCGATTCCCTGGGAATGTTCTACCTGTTTTATGTGTTTAACGCGCTGGGTTATGTTTTTGGCGGTCCGCTCCCCTGTCAGGTTTTAATATCCAGATGGTTCGATAAGAACAGAGGGAAAGCAATGGGTATTGCCTACCTGGGAATTGGCACAGGCGGGGCATTGGCCCCACTGATTTCAGCAGCGCTGGAAAAGAATCTTGGCTGGCACATGGCCCTCGCTTCCCTTGGCATTCTGATTGTCCTGATAGCCTTTCCCATGGCCTGGTTTATAAAGGATCCTTCCCGGGATCATGTTGAAAGGGCAAAATCCACCGAAATAGTTCCGATCAAATTGATCCTTAAAAATCCGAATTTTTACCTGTTGGCCATCGGGAGCATGTGTTCCATCGGAGCGGTTGGCAGCATCGTTCAGCATCTGAAACTTTACCTGCGCGATTTGGACTATTCCCAGACCAATGCCGCGCAGGTCATGTCTTTTTTGATGTTCTCCAGTCTGGCCGGACGGGTTTTGATGGGATTTCTGGCGGATCTGATCAACCGGAAATATGTGATGATCCTGATTTACCTGATTGTCGCATGCACGATTCCATTGCTGTTACTCCCCGACTTTCCCGGCAGGATCTACCTTTTTGCCATTATTTTCGGCATCGGACTGGGCGGCGACTACATGATCATTCCACTGATGGCTGCCGATTTGTTTGGCATACGGGCATTGGGCAGGACGATGGGAATCATTTTAGTGGCCGATGGGGTTGCCGAATCACTCTTTCCGATGCTGGTCGGGCATCTTTATGATGTGGCTACCAAAAGTTATGCATCCGGATTTGTTTTTCTGATTGGCTTGGCTTTGCTTGGGGCGCTGATTGTGGCTTTTCTGCCGAAGACGAGGAGAGAAAGGTGAAACGGGGAAACAGCGAAGAGGAGAAATGGAGGGGGCGACTGGGCGAAGGGGAGATGGGGCGAGTGGAACTCCCGAATATTGCTTGACTAGGACGAAGGGGACGACTAGGACGAACTCCAAAATATTGAAACGGGGAAACGGAGAAAAAGGACTAAGGGACTAGGAGACTGGGGGACGGAAAGACTAGAAGACTAAGGGACTTGGGGAAAGAACTCCTAAAGGTCGAAACGGAGAAACGGAGAAATGTCTTGTTAATTCAATCCGTGTAATTGTTTACCAGCGGTAGCCATAAGTTTATCTGAGGCTATTTGTGTAATTTGTGGTGGGGAGGGATTTGAGGGGATTATTTTTTCGAACTGTTTCCCAATTCTGTTCATTCTGAAATTCTGTAAATTCTGCTTCAGACAATTTGTAAAAGGTTAATTCTTATCTTGGTAAAATAAAAGACTACAAGGCTTTACATAACCAGGATACGTTTACAGGCTTTGTAATGCTTCTCTTTACATATAAATGAGTTAGTGGTCAGCTTTAAAGACGACAACAATGAACATTGACAATTACAAAATCTTGATTTCAAGCTTTCCTGTAAGACAACAATGTTTTACGACTAAACGAACGACTTGGGAAAAAGCAGAAAATCAGTTTGACTGGCTAATTAAGCTTAACGACAACTTATTTGGCGACAATCAAACCTTTACCATTAGCCGACAGGACATTTTTGAAACAACAGATTTAAGAGAACTAATTCTAAAGACTATTTATTGGGGCTATACGGGCGGAATGCGTGGAAATCACTTTGTGAATATTTTGAAAAATATTGACTTAATTGAAACTTCTTTCAAAAAATTGAGACAAACAGTAAAACCAACATCAGACGACTTCAATCAATTAACGACAAAATTTAGAAGTGTTTCAGGACTTGGACTTTCAACTTACAGCAAGCTACTTTACTTTTTTCAACTGACTTTTGATGGTAATCCATGCTTAATTTTAGACCAAAGGCTTATTGACGTTTTCAAAAGTAAAACATATTCAGAGTATGATTTGCTCAGTGGAATTAGATATGATAATGCAGAAAAAAAGTATCTTGAATTTTTGCAACTGACCAATGAAATATCAAAAGAATTAGAAACTCAAGGCGAAAATATTGAACAATTCCTATTTGTGTTTGGTAACAATCTGAAAATATAATAGATGAATGAAAAAAGCCGAACCGCTAACAAAAGCTATAGAGCAACAGCTGCTTAGGTGCAAAACCATCCGGAAATCACGACTACGAAATTGTCCTGGCAGACACTTTCGTAGCTCGCAAACACGCTTTTGCTCATAGCCTCAGAACGTCATGCGTTTAGCCGGTTTTGCTGACTTGTGAGCAGATCTTTGATAATCGCATTGATTGATCGTCCGGTCTGTTGTGCTTTTAGCGCCAATTGACTATGTATCTCAGATGGGATCCGGATGTTCAGCGATCCGCTGTAAGGTTTTTGAGGTTTTATTCCCCGCTCTTTGCAACTTTCGAGGTATAAGTCAATACCGGCCTCAAAATCAGCTTTCAACTCCTCAACTGTTTTACCTTCGTAAGTAATGACATTTTTGTTCATGCCGATTATCTTGCCAAACAGACAGTTATCTTCTTCACTATACTCAACCGTTCCTGAATAGCCTTTGTATTTTAAAGGTCCCATAATGAGAGTTATATAATTTTGTTTGATGTTAGAAATTCCAGGACTTGCTTCATTACATAGCTTTTTATCGCGCCTTCAGGGTGTGGTTTATGAGCGCCATAAGAGAGATCTTTTTCGTTATTAACAAACTCAATCCGCGAGCCGGATGTTTTCCCTTTTTGACTCATCTCAAATCCAAGAATTTGAAACAGACGCGTTAGTTCATTAAACGTAAAATCTTTGGGCTGTCTTTTAAAACGTTCTACCAGTTTTTCCTTTGTCCCCATTCATCTCTATTTTCAATACAAATGTAACTATTATTAGTTACAAACGAGTGCTAACGGAAAAGAAAATTTCGAAAGTTCAGGTACTGGGCGCTGGTGCCTTCTAATTCCTTGTCTGAAAATTCCACCAAAATGCTACCAATACCGTCACTATGAAGACAAAATCTGTGATTTTTACTGGGTAGGTTGCATAATGTGAAATTTTAATAAAGAAATTTCCTAATATTGAATAACAATCAGGTGACTATTCAACAGCATAATGATTATAGACAATTACATCCGACCTGCCGATTTAAGGGATAAACTCAATCGCTTCTGGCATTTATCCGGTGAAAAGATCAAAAGCATTGAAAAGGAATACCACCCTTCCCAGGGCACCCCGGTTTTTACCAAAAACGGGAAATACACAACCCGCGGCTGGACCGAATGGACCCAGGGGTTCCAGTTCGGTTCGGCCATCCTGCAATTTGATGCTACCGGCGATGAATCTTTTCTGGAAATTGGTCGGCGAAACACGGTTCAATCCATGGCGCCGCATATCAGCCATGTGGGGGTGCACGACCACGGATTTAACAACATCAGCACCTACGGAAACCTGCACCGACTGATGAAGGAGGGCAAAATTCCCTTCAATGAATGGGAGAAGAATTTTTACGAACTGGCACTCAAGGCTTCGGGGGCGGTTCAGGCTAACAGGTGGACAAAAACTCCTGATGGTGGATTTATTTACTCTTTCAACGGGCCGCACTCCCTGTTCGTCGATACCATCCGTTCGTGCAGGATTTTGATGGTGGCCCACCGGTTGGGACACTACCTGCCCGGCGAAAATGATATGCATACCTCCCTCTTTCAGCGGGCAACAGATCATCTTTTGGCCACTGCAAAATATGCGGTTTATTACGGTGAAGGCCGCGACAGCTATGATGTTTGGGGAAGAACCGCCCACGAATCCATCTTCAATCCAAACGACGGAAACTACCGCTGTCCGAATTCACAGCAAGGATACTCAGGCTTTACCACCTGGACCCGCGGACTGGCCTGGGCGATGGTTGGATTTGCCGAAGAGCTGGAGTTTCTACAATCACTACCGGAAACTGAATTCGAAAATGGCAACTCTAAGGATCATGTTATCAGTATTCTGCTAAAGGGCGCCAGGGCGACCTGCGATTTCTACCTCGATCATACACCAACCGATGGCATACCCTACTGGGATACCGGCGCACCGGGACTTGTTCACCTTGAAGATTGGCATACCAGAAAAGCCGATCCATTCAATGATTTCGAACCGGTCGACAGCTCTGCCGCGGCCATCGGCGTGCAGGGGTTGCTGCGCCTTGGGCAATATTTGAAACTTCAAAGAAAACAGGAGGAGGGGAACCGCTACTGGCAAGCCGGCCTGACCGTGGCATCCAGGTTACTGGAAACCCCTTATTTGTCAATGGATCCTGATCATCAGGGGATATTGCTGCACTCGGTTTACCACCGGCCAAATGGCTGGGATTATATTCCGGATGGTTTCAGGATCGCATGCAACGAATCAAGCATGTGGGGCGATTACCATATCCGGGAAGCCGCTTTGTATCTGACCAGGATAATCTCCGGGGAACCTTACTATACCTTCTTTAATGGAATAACCGAACCATGATAGCAGAAATAAAGGATCTATCCAAACTTTGCGTGCACACTTTGACGACCAAACCCTGGAACATCGAAGAGTGTGTGAAAAACTATGCGGCAGCAGGTATCAAAGGGATTACCATCTGGCGCAATGTATTGGAAAACAGAAACTTGACCGAGGTTAAAAAAATGTTGGATGAATTTGATATGGAGGTAGTGTCGCTGGCTCGCGGAGGGTTTTTCCCATCTGTGGATCAAAAAAAGCGTCAAACCGCCATTGATGACAATCTTTTTGCGATTGAGCAGGCTGCCGGAGTTGGGGCACCTTCGATTGTGCTTGTTTGTGGTGCGGATGGTGGTCAGTCGCTGGAGAAATCGAGGGATCAGATTGCCGAGGGAATCCTGAGAATACTTCCTGCTGCTCAAAGTGCTGGAATAAAACTGTCTATCGAGCCGCTGCACCCGATGTATGCCGGTGACCGTTCGGCCATCAACACCATCCGGCAGGCCAACGATCTGGCTGAGGCGGTCAATTCAGCGTGGGTAGGTGTGGCTGTCGATGTTTACCATCTCTGGTGGGATCCGGATCTTCGGAAAGAAATTCAACGGTGCGCCGCCCATAACAACATGTTTGCGTTTCATATATGCGACTGGAATATACCGACAATGGATTTTCTGAACGACCGCGGACTGATGGGAGATGGCTGCATCAATGTTCCCGAAATCAGGTCATGGGTCGAAGAAGCTGGCTTCAAAGGATACAATGAGGTGGAAATTTTTTCGGATAAATACTGGGCAACCGACCAAATGGTCTATCTCGAAAAAATTAAACAGGCTTATCTAACGAAGACGTAGGAAGAAAGAGTGGGAGACTTGGTGAGGGGGAGAATGGGCGAGTGGTTAAGTTGGAAACGGTGAAACGATGAAGAAGGACTAAGTGACTGGAAGACTTGGGGACAGAACTCCAAAAAATTGAAACGGGGAAACAGTGAAACAGAGATATGTCTATTTAATTCAATCAGTGTAATTGGTCTTTTGTGGTGGGAGGGGTTTGAAGGTTTTTTTTGTTGAAATGTTTCCCAATTCTGTTCATTCTGAAATTCTGTAAATCCTGCTTCAGACAATTTGTGTAATTTGTGGTGGGGATAATCCAAAATTTTCTGTAATTTTTTGTCGCTGAATTATACTTTTGAATTACGGTTGCACTCAAAGACATTTCAAACTTTTTATCATATAGCTTATGGCCGAAAATATTATCATCCACAAAGTTGGGATCATCCTTAACGGCGTAACCGGACGCATGGGAACTAACCAGCACCTGATGCGATCCATCGTCGAAATCATCAAACAGGGCGGGGTGCCATGCGGATCTGCTGAGTTTATTATGCCCGATCCTGTTCTTGTGGGCAGGGATGAAGTAAAGCTCAGGAAACTGGCTCAGCTGTCGGGTGTCGGGAAATGGACAACCAACCTGGATGAGGTCATGAAGGATCCATCCTATCAGATCTATTTCGATGCACAGACCACGGGACGCCGTGCCGATGCTGTTAAAATGGCCGCAAGGGCAGGCAAGCATGTCTATTGCGAAAAGCCGGTAGCAGTTGATACTGCCACGGCCCTTGAATTGTATGAAGTGTGCGAAAAGGCGGGCGTCAAGCATGGGGTGGTGCAGGATAAGCTTTTCCTGCCGGGAATGTTAAAACTCAAACGGCTGATGGAGAACGACTTCTTCGGGAAGATACTGTCGGTAAGGGGGGAGTTTGGATATTGGGTCTTCGAAGGGTTCAATATCCCTGCCCAACGTCCCAGCTGGAACTACCGAAAAGAGGATGACGGTGGTATTATCGTAGACATGCTGTGTCACTGGCGGTATGTGCTCGATAACCTTTTCGGAAATGTGAAGGGTGTCTTCTGTCTTGGCGCCACGCATATCCCCGAAAGGGTCGACGAGCATGGAAATGTGTACAAATGTACGGCCGACGATGCTGCCTATGCCACTTTTGAGCTCGAAGGCGGGATCATCGCCCATTTCAACTCTTCCTGGGTGACAAGGGTGCGTCGCGATGACCTGCTTACACTGCAGGTCGATGGCACCAAAGGTTCTGCCGTAGCCGGATTGCGCGAATGCTGGACCCAACATTATGGAAATACGCCCAAACCAGTATGGAACCCGGATATTCCAAGCCCGATCAATTTTTTTGAAGGATGGTCAAAAGTGCCTGAACAGGAATCGTTTGGCAATGCCTTCAAAGTAGAATGGGAACTCTTCCTCAAACATGTGGTCAAAGACGAACCCTTCCGCTGGACCCTCCTGGAAGGAGCCAAAGGGGTTCAGTTGGCCGAAAAAGGGCTGGAGAGTTGGGCGAAACGGAGCTGGGTGGAGGTTCCGCCGCTGTAAAAGTGGAGGGACTCCGAAATAATTTGCGCGCAATGAGAGGACGGGGAGACTGGGATGACTGAGGGACTGAGAGACTTGGGGACTAGGACGAAGGGGACGACTAGGACGAACTCCAAAATATTGAAACGGGGAAACGGAGAAAAAGGACTAAGGGACTAGGAGACTGGGGGACGGAAAGACTAGAAGACTAAGGGACTTGGGGAAAGAACTCCTAAAGGTCGAAACGGAGAAACGGAGAAATGTCTTGTTAATTCAATCCGTGTAATTGTTTACCAGCGGTAGCCATAAGTTTATCTGAGGCTATTTGTGTAATTTGTGGTGGGGAGGGATTTGAGGGGATTATTTTTTCGAACTGTTTCCCAATTCTGTTCATTCTGAAATTCTGTAAATTCTGCTTCAGACAATTTGTAAAAGGTTAATTCTTATCTTGGTAAAATAAAAGACTACAAGGCTTTACATAACCAGGATACGTTTACAGGCTTTGTAATGCTTCTCTTTACATATAAATGAGTTAGTGGTCAGCTTTAAAGACGACAACAATGAACATTGACAATTACAAAATCTTGATTTCAAGCTTTCCTGTAAGACAACAATGTTTTACGACTAAACGAACGACTTGGGAAAAAGCAGAAAATCAGTTTGACTGGCTAATTAAGCTTAACGACAACTTATTTGGCGACAATCAAACCTTTACCATTAGCCGACAGGACATTTTTGAAACAACAGATTTAAGAGAACTAATTCTAAAGACTATTTATTGGGGCTATACGGGCGGAATGCGTGGAAATCACTTTGTGAATATTTTGAAAAATATTGACTTAATTGAAACTTCTTTCAAAAAATTGAGACAAACAGTAAAACCAACATCAGACGACTTCAATCAATTAACGACAAAATTTAGAAGTGTTTCAGGACTTGGACTTTCAACTTACAGCAAGCTACTTTACTTTTTTCAACTGACTTTTGATGGTAATCCATGCTTAATTTTAGACCAAAGGCTTATTGACGTTTTCAAAAGTAAAACATATTCAGAGTATGATTTGCTCAGTGGAATTAGATATGATAATGCAGAAAAAAAGTATCTTGAATTTTTGCAACTGACCAATGAAATATCAAAAGAATTAGAAACTCAAGGCGAAAATATTGAACAATTCCTATTTGTGTTTGGTAACAATCTGAAAATATAATAGATGAATGAAAAAAGCCGAACCGCTAACAAAAGCTATAGAGCAACAGCTGCTTAGGTGCAAAACCATCCGGAAATCACGACTACGAAATTGTCCTGGCAGACACTTTCGTAGCTCGCAAACACGCTTTTGCTCATAGCCTCAGAACGTCATGCGTTTAGCCGGTTTTGCTGACTTGTGAGCAGATCTTTGATAATCGCATTGATTGATCGTCCGGTCTGTTGTGCTTTTAGCGCCAATTGACTATGTATCTCAGATGGGATCCGGATGTTCAGCGATCCGCTGTAAGGTTTTTGAGGTTTTATTCCCCGCTCTTTGCAACTTTCGAGGTATAAGTCAATACCGGCCTCAAAATCAGCTTTCAACTCCTCAACTGTTTTACCTTCGTAAGTAATGACATTTTTGTTCATGCCGATTATCTTGCCAAACAGACAGTTATCTTCTTCACTATACTCAACCGTTCCTGAATAGCCTTTGTATTTTAAAGGTCCCATAATGAGAGTTATATAATTTTGTTTGATGTTAGAAATTCCAGGACTTGCTTCATTACATAGCTTTTTATCGCGCCTTCAGGGTGTGGTTTATGAGCGCCATAAGAGAGATCTTTTTCGTTATTAACAAACTCAATCCGCGAGCCGGATGTTTTCCCTTTTTGACTCATCTCAAATCCAAGAATTTGAAACAGACGCGTTAGTTCATTAAACGTAAAATCTTTGGGCTGTCTTTTAAAACGTTCTACCAGTTTTTCCTTTGTCCCCATTCATCTCTATTTTCAATACAAATGTAACTATTATTAGTTACAAACGAGTGCTAACGGAAAAGAAAATTTCGAAAGTTCAGGTACTGGGCGCTGGTGCCTTCTAATTCCTTGTCTGAAAATTCCACCAAAATGCTACCAATACCGTCACTATGAAGACAAAATCTGTGATTTTTACTGGGTAGGTTGCATAATGTGAAATTTTAATAAAGAAATTTCCTAATATTGAATAACAATCAGGTGACTATTCAACAGCATAATGATTATAGACAATTACATCCGACCTGCCGATTTAAGGGATAAACTCAATCGCTTCTGGCATTTATCCGGTGAAAAGATCAAAAGCATTGAAAAGGAATACCACCCTTCCCAGGGCACCCCGGTTTTTACCAAAAACGGGAAATACACAACCCGCGGCTGGACCGAATGGACCCAGGGGTTCCAGTTCGGTTCGGCCATCCTGCAATTTGATGCTACCGGCGATGAATCTTTTCTGGAAATTGGTCGGCGAAACACGGTTCAATCCATGGCGCCGCATATCAGCCATGTGGGGGTGCACGACCACGGATTTAACAACATCAGCACCTACGGAAACCTGCACCGACTGATGAAGGAGGGCAAAATTCCCTTCAATGAATGGGAGAAGAATTTTTACGAACTGGCACTCAAGGCTTCGGGGGCGGTTCAGGCTAACAGGTGGACAAAAACTCCTGATGGTGGATTTATTTACTCTTTCAACGGGCCGCACTCCCTGTTCGTCGATACCATCCGTTCGTGCAGGATTTTGATGGTGGCCCACCGGTTGGGACACTACCTGCCCGGCGAAAATGATATGCATACCTCCCTCTTTCAGCGGGCAACAGATCATCTTTTGGCCACTGCAAAATATGCGGTTTATTACGGTGAAGGCCGCGACAGCTATGATGTTTGGGGAAGAACCGCCCACGAATCCATCTTCAATCCAAACGACGGAAACTACCGCTGTCCGAATTCACAGCAAGGATACTCAGGCTTTACCACCTGGACCCGCGGACTGGCCTGGGCGATGGTTGGATTTGCCGAAGAGCTGGAGTTTCTACAATCACTACCGGAAACTGAATTCGAAAATGGCAACTCTAAGGATCATGTTATCAGTATTCTGCTAAAGGGCGCCAGGGCGACCTGCGATTTCTACCTCGATCATACACCAACCGATGGCATACCCTACTGGGATACCGGCGCACCGGGACTTGTTCACCTTGAAGATTGGCATACCAGAAAAGCCGATCCATTCAATGATTTCGAACCGGTCGACAGCTCTGCCGCGGCCATCGGCGTGCAGGGGTTGCTGCGCCTTGGGCAATATTTGAAACTTCAAAGAAAACAGGAGGAGGGGAACCGCTACTGGCAAGCCGGCCTGACCGTGGCATCCAGGTTACTGGAAACCCCTTATTTGTCAATGGATCCTGATCATCAGGGGATATTGCTGCACTCGGTTTACCACCGGCCAAATGGCTGGGATTATATTCCGGATGGTTTCAGGATCGCATGCAACGAATCAAGCATGTGGGGCGATTACCATATCCGGGAAGCCGCTTTGTATCTGACCAGGATAATCTCCGGGGAACCTTACTATACCTTCTTTAATGGAATAACCGAACCATGATAGCAGAAATAAAGGATCTATCCAAACTTTGCGTGCACACTTTGACGACCAAACCCTGGAACATCGAAGAGTGTGTGAAAAACTATGCGGCAGCAGGTATCAAAGGGATTACCATCTGGCGCAATGTATTGGAAAACAGAAACTTGACCGAGGTTAAAAAAATGTTGGATGAATTTGATATGGAGGTAGTGTCGCTGGCTCGCGGAGGGTTTTTCCCATCTGTGGATCAAAAAAAGCGTCAAACCGCCATTGATGACAATCTTTTTGCGATTGAGCAGGCTGCCGGAGTTGGGGCACCTTCGATTGTGCTTGTTTGTGGTGCGGATGGTGGTCAGTCGCTGGAGAAATCGAGGGATCAGATTGCCGAGGGAATCCTGAGAATACTTCCTGCTGCTCAAAGTGCTGGAATAAAACTGTCTATCGAGCCGCTGCACCCGATGTATGCCGGTGACCGTTCGGCCATCAACACCATCCGGCAGGCCAACGATCTGGCTGAGGCGGTCAATTCAGCGTGGGTAGGTGTGGCTGTCGATGTTTACCATCTCTGGTGGGATCCGGATCTTCGGAAAGAAATTCAACGGTGCGCCGCCCATAACAACATGTTTGCGTTTCATATATGCGACTGGAATATACCGACAATGGATTTTCTGAACGACCGCGGACTGATGGGAGATGGCTGCATCAATGTTCCCGAAATCAGGTCATGGGTCGAAGAAGCTGGCTTCAAAGGATACAATGAGGTGGAAATTTTTTCGGATAAATACTGGGCAACCGACCAAATGGTCTATCTCGAAAAAATTAAACAGGCTTATCTAACGAAGACGTAGGAAGAAAGAGTGGGAGACTTGGTGAGGGGGAGAATGGGCGAGTGGTTAAGTTGGAAACGGTGAAACGATGAAGAAGGACTAAGTGACTGGAAGACTTGGGGACAGAACTCCAAAAAATTGAAACGGGGAAACAGTGAAACAGAGATATGTCTATTTAATTCAATCAGTGTAATTGGTCTTTTGTGGTGGGAGGGGTTTGAAGGTTTTTTTTGTTGAAATGTTTCCCAATTCTGTTCATTCTGAAATTCTGTAAATCCTGCTTCAGACAATTTGTGTAATTTGTGGTGGTGATAATCTAAACTTGAAAATGAAAAAGATCGCATTGATTACCGGCGGAACCCGTGGCATCGGACTCGGCATCGCCATAGAACTGGCAAAAGCCGGATTTAACCTGGCATTGAGCGGAAAGCGTGAGGAATCATCTGTTACATCAGTATTGGAAGAATTGACAGAGCTGGGCAGTGAGGTGGCCTATTTCCGGAGCGATGTATCAGAAACCGTCGACCGCCAGCAACTCGTTGGAGCGGTAATGAAGCGGTTTGGCAAGGTGAATGTTCTGGTAAACAATGCCGGCATAGCCCCTTCCGAACGAAGGGATATCCTGGATGCAACCGAGGAGAGCTTTGAGCAGGTGCTTCATGTCAATCTTCAGGGACCCTATTTCCTGACCCAATTAATTGCCAATCAGATGATAGAAGCGAAGAAGCAGGTGCCGGATGAATTTTTCTGCATCATCAATGTTTCTTCGGTATCGGCTTCATTTGCATCGACCAACCGTGGCGAATACTGTATTTCAAAGGCCGGAATTGCCATGGCCACAAAATTGTGGGCCACCCGGTTGGGAGAATTTGACATTCCGGTGTATGAAATTCAGCCCGGGGTGATCAGGACCGACATGACCTCCGGAGTCCAAAAAAAATACGATGCGCTGTTTCAAAACGGAATGGCCATTCAGTCAAGATGGGGAATGCCCGAGGATGTAGGTAAGGTGGTTGCTGCCATGGCAATAGGAAGTATGCCTTATTCGACAGGACAAGTGATAATGGTAGATGGTGGGATGTCTGTACCAAGACTATGATTGTAAGAAGTATTTATTTGATCACAATTTTTTTCATAAGAAATACCCATGAGAAAATTTTCACACAAACGAAAATGATAATGTGGGTATTCCATTTGGCAATTGAAAAACAAATTATTATCAAATGAAAGTTTGGACTTTAAACAGATTGCTTCCCGCTTCGTTACCAATGACAGATTTTGTAATATCATGAAAATAAAATAGATGCAAAATTGTATTTAACAGCTTCATTATATGCAAATATTTTCTGTCATCTTCACATTGTGCCCAAAAAATTGGGTGGTGACTTGCAATGACGGATTCGTTTAAACTGTCATAATTGGAATTGTACGACGATCTTTTATCAAATATTGCCATAATAAGTTCCCTGCATATTTGACTGTAAATCAACAGATTGCTTCGTCGTTCCTCCTCGCAATGACG